>JAOUEG010000011.1 GCA_029858845.1 Chloroflexota bacterium
ACGTGAAGATCGCCGCGGAAGTCCGGACCACGGATTTCCCGACGAAGGTGATCAGGAGTGGCGATTCCGTCGAGGTGCAGTCGACCCGCCGCCGGACCGGCGGGGCCCGCGGGTCGGCGTCCACGGGTGCGGCCGCGGCTGCCGGCGCCAGGGGCGGCGGGCGCACGCGCGGTTGATCGCGCCTGCCCATCGCCCCGAGTCTGGACGGCCTCGGGCGAGCCGCTCGGGATCAGGCTCGCCGCCAGGGCCCCGGACGACCTGACTCGGCGTTCTCGGCTAGACTCCGCGGGCCATGCATTCCGCCGACCCCGGCGCACCGCCGGTGCGCCCGGCCGACGTCGAGCGCTGGATCACCGAGTTGGGCCTTGAGCCCGTCGAGCGCGCCGAGCGCGACGGCATCGCCAGCTGGGATCTCGTCCTCGACGGTCGCCGCCGCTTCGATCTTCGCGTGACGGTCATCCTCGATCCGGCGCTTGCCCTGATCTGCTGGGCTCACTACGCCCCGCCGATCAGCGACCTGTTTCGCAAGTCGTATCGGCGACTGCTGCGCTGGAACGACGAATTCCCGTTTGCGAAGTTCAGCGTCGGGGAGGACGAGCGGCCGCTGCTGGCGGTCGAGCAGCCCGTCGCTGCGGCCGCCCTCGCCGGTGCCGACGGGCTGGGACTGGCCCTCGTCCGGATCGTCGGGATCGCGGATCGGCTCATCGAGGAATCGAGGGACTGGATCTGGATGGGCGGGCGCGTCCCCGAGCCCGGCAACCGCGTCGGCCGATCGCAGGCCCTCCTCGCCCGATTCGCGCCGCGCCTGCCGGAGTTGTTCGACGAAGGGGCCGGACGGTGATCGGACGACGCCTCGGGCCCGCGCTGCTGGCCGTCCTCGTCGCCGTGGGCATGCTGGCGATCCCCGCCGGCCCGACGGGCCCGGCCGACGTCCGTGCGGCGACGCCGGATCTGACCATCACGGGCGACGCTCTCTACGACGTCCAGCCGGACAAGCAGCGCGTACGGGTGACCGTGGACCTGACCATGGTCAATCACCTCAAGGACACGAAGACCAAGCGCTACTTCTTCGACGAGGCGTACCTCGACGTCATGCCGAAGTCGTCGGCGTTCCGCCTGACCCGGGATGGGTCGGGCAGTCCGAGCGTCAAGGTCACCAAGCGGACCGATGCGTACACCAGGCTTCGACTCCGCTACCCCAGGCTGTACAGCGGCAAGACGGCGAAGTACCGCCTGACCTTCGATCTCAAGGATCCGGGTGGCGACGCCGTGCGAGAGTTGCGCGTCGGCGACACCCTCGTGTCCTTCCCGGTCTGGGCATTCGCCACGGATTCCACGCCGGGCGGCTCCGTCACTGTTCGATTCCCGGCCGGCTACGACGTCAAGGTCGAGGCAGGGTCCCTGCCGGAACCGAGCACGGACGCCGAGGGGCGGACGGTCTTCCGGACGGGCAAGCTCACGTCACCGCTGTCGTTCTTCGCGTACCTCGTCGCGGATCGACCCGGTGCGTTCACGGAGCGGGCCGTCGCCGCGAACGTCCTCGGGGACAGCACGACCGTCGTCGTCCGCTCGTGGGAGGACGACGCACCCTGGGGCGACCGCGTCGCCGAACTCGTGGGCGCGGCGCTGCCCGAGCTGGGCGAACGCATCGGGATCGCGTGGCCGCACGAGGGGTCGCTGGTCGTCCAGGAGGCCGTGAGCCGATCGGCCGATGGATACGCCGGCCTGTTCGACCCGGGCCGGGGACTAGTCGAGATCGCCTACTACGCTGACGACTTCGTGATCCTGCACGAGGCGGCCCACGGCTGGTTCAACGGCGCCCTGCTGGCAGACCGCTGGGCGAACGAGGCCTTTGCCTCGTACTACGCCGCGATCATCGCCCCGGATCTCGACGTCCGGGCTCGTGACGATGGACTGACCGAGGAGCTACGCGCTTCGGCGATCCCGCTCAACGACTGGGGCCCGGTCGGGTCCGTTCCGATCGCGCAGGAGGACTTCGCCTACGCGGCAGCGCATGGGCTTGCCCGCGCCATCGCGGATCGGGCCGGCGACGACGGGCTTCGGGCAGTCTGGACGGATGCCGCTCGCGGGATCGGCGCCTACCAGCCGCCGGCCGGGGAGGCAGAACGAGTGGACGGCCCACCCGACTGGCGCGGATTGCTCGATCTGCTGGAGGCCCGAACCGGTGCGTCGTACGACGACCTCTGGAGGACCTGGGTCGCCCGTCCCGGCGACGTCGCTCTGCTGGACGCCCGCGCGGCCGCGCGCGACCGCTATGCGGCGGTGCTGAGCCAGGCGGCCGACTGGCGCCTGCCCCGACCGATCCGGGACGCGCTCCGGGCCTGGCAGTTCGACGCCGCGACGGCGCTGCTCGATCAGGCGGCGTCGGCTCTGGAGGCGCGTGGTCACGTCGAGGAGGCGGCAGCCGAGGCCGGCCTCATCGCACCTGTCGGACTCCGGCTCGCCTTCGAGGACGACGACGGCTTCGACGATGCCGAGGCGGAGGCCACGGCCGAGTTGGCCGCCATTACCTACTACACGGAGGCGGTCGCTCTGCGCCCGTCTGATCCCGACCCGTTCGTCCAGCTGGGCCTGTGGGGCGAGACGCCCGAGGCGGATCTCGTGGCAGCCCGTGACGCCCTGGCCCGCGGTGAGCTGCAGGACTCAGCGGCGGCCTCGACCCAGGCTGCGGCCACATGGGCGGAGGCGCAGGCGGTGGGTCAGGGTCGAGCGTTCAGCATCGCACTGCTTGCCCTCGCAGCCCTTCTGGCGGTTCTCCTCCTCGTTGCGACGCTGCGACGATGGCGAAGCGGCCGGCGCCGGCCGATGACCATGACGGAGTCCGCGGCGGGCGAATGATGCCAAACGGACGAGGTCGGTGGGGCGGGTGCTGATCCGCGGTCGGTACGGCCGGCAGGGAACCCGCTGGCCGCGCCTGGGCGTGCCGTTCCGGATGGCGGCGGTGATGACCCTGGTCTCCCTCGCCGTTCTGGGCCCCGTCGGCATGCCGAACGCCCGCGCGGCTGAGGACGACCTCCGCCTCGAGGCCGGAGCGGTGTACACGGTCGATCCCGGGGCCGGCGTCATCAGGGTGCGCATCGACGTCCGGGCCACCAACCGCAAGCCGGATCTCGAGGAGCGGACCCCGACCGGGACCACGACGACACGCTACTTCATCGATCGCCTGATCCTCTATCTGCCGCGCGAGGCGACCTCGGTCAAGGCCGCGTCCGGCGGACTGGACCTCACCACCTCGATCGGGGATCGAGCCGACTACCGCAAGCTGACCATTCGCATCCCGCGGCTCTACTTCGAGGCATCGCGATCGGTCAGGGTCGGGTTCGAGCTGCCGGGCGGCAAGCCCCGCTCGGAGAGCGACATCCGCGTCGGATCGGCCTTCACGACCTTCACGGCCTGGGCATGGGGAGACCCGGGGCTGGGCGCGGTCGAGATCGTGCTGCCACGCGGTTACGTCGATTCCGGCTATGGCGACAGCGTCACGACCACGACCGATGACGAAGGGCGGCTGACGCTGTCGTCGGGACCGATCCGCGAACCGGACACGTGGTACCGCGTGATCAGTGCGGACCGTCCCTCACGCCTGACGGACCTACGCCTCGGATCGTCGTCCGGGTCCATCGTCATCCGAGCCTGGCCGGAAGACGAGGAGTGGCGCGACGAAGTCGCCGTCGTGGTCGGGAACGGCGTCCCGGCCCTCGAGGAGGCGATCGGCCTGGACTGGCCCGTCGACGGCGCTCTGGAGGTCACCGAGGTCCATTCGCCGCTGCTGGAGGGCTACGCGGGCTTCTACGACCCGGACCTGAATCAGATCCGGATGAGCGAGGAACTGGATGCCCAGACGATCCTCCACGAAGCGTCGCACGCCTGGTTCAACCTTGACCTGATCGCGGAGCGCTGGGTCAACGAGGGTCTTGCCGAGGTTTACGCGGAGCGTGCCCGCGCGGAGCTGGGCGGCATCGAGGGGACGGACCCGGTCACTACGACGCCGGGTGCCGAGGGGGCCTTCCCGTTGGTCGACTGGCCGCCGCCCGGGCGGGTGGATGACCAGACCTGGGTGATGGAGAACTATGGGTATGCGGCGTCGTACACGGTGATGGACCGCATCGTTCGCGCCATCGGCGACGAGGGCATGCGCCGTGTCTTCGAGGCGGCGCGCGCCGACACGATCGCCTACATCGGCGACGGACCTGCGGAGCCGTCCGTGGCGCGATCGGATTGGAGGCACTTTCTGGATCTCCTCGAGGAGGTCGGTGGCGGCGTGGACCTGGACGACCTCTTCGCGACATGGATCGTGGGCCCGGCCGAGCGGGCGACCCTGCAGACGCGTGCGGCGGTGCGCGAGCGGTACGCTGCCCTGGAGTCCGCGGGCGCCGAGTGGGCGGTCCCGCTCGGGATCCGATCCCTGATGGACGACTGGCGATTCAGTCTTGCGCGCGTCAGCCTCGCGAACGCCGAGGCCGTCGTCGTCCGGCGCGACGAGGTCGCTGCCCTGGAGCGCGACCTGGGCCTGGTCATGCCGCGCGATCTCGAGGCCGCCTACGAGGTAGCGCTGACCGTGGATGATCTGGCCGTCATCGATACCACCCTGAGCGAACGGCAGGATGCCGCCGCCGCGGTGCTTGTCGCGCGCGAAGGGCTGGCCGGGGACCGTTCGCCGTTGGTCGCGCTCGGCCTGATCGGAGAGGAACCGGAGGTCGGCTATCTGGCCGCGCGAGAGGCGCTCGCGGCCGGCGACACGCTGGTCGCGTCGGCCGCGGCCGACGCGACCATGGCGCTGCTGGCCGGGGCCGAGGAGGTCGGCCGGACGCGGCTCGTGATCGTCGCCGTGACGGCCGCCGGGATCGTCGTCACGGTGGGTCTGGCCGTGCTCGTCGTCCGGCGGCGACGGCGATCCAACCTGGCCGAGGCCGCCGTCGGGTCGCGCCGCTACGCTACACTCGCGGCCCCGACCTTCCCGGGCGGCGACGCCGAGCCGAGCGACGCAGCCGGAGGCCCGGAGTCCGAGTCCGAACCAGGAGTCCAGACCGACTGATGGGCCACCAGCGCGCTCGACCGTCGCACGAGATCATGTCCGGCGATTCAGCCGACGTCTACTTCGCCCGCGCGGAAGGCATCCTGGAGAAGGAGGGGATGGACCCGCTGGTGACGATGGAGGTGTTCGCGCGCAAGGACGCCGTCCTGTGCGGGATCGACGAGGCGAGGAACCTCCTGGGCCACGTCCTGGCGACCGCCGATCCGTCCGAGACGACGCTCGAGGCCCTCGATGATGGGGATCTCGTCGGGTCCAAGGAGATCGTCCTGCGCATCCGAGCCCGCTACCGGCGGTTCGGTCTCTACGAGACGGCCATGCTGGGCATGCTCTCGCAGTCCACCGGCTGGGCCACCGCGGCGCGCGAGTGCGTCGAGGCGGCCACACCGGAACCGGTCATCAGCTTCGGGGCGCGGCACGTGCACCCGGACATCACCGATGTCCTCGACTACGCCGCAATCGTGGGCGGATGCGTCGGAGCCTCCACGCCGGCGGGGGCTCGACTCGCCGGGCTCAACCCGACCGGCACGATGCCGCACTCCCTGGTCCTGATCTTCGGCGATACCGTCAAGGCTGCCGAGGCGTTCGACCGCGACCTCGGGCCGGACGTCCCACGGATCGTCCTCGTGGACACGTTCAAGGACGAGGCGGAGGAGGCTCTCCGGGTCGCTCATGCACTCGGCGACCGCCTGTACGGGATCCGGCTCGATACCCCGTCCGAGCGGGGACGCGTCACGGCGGACCTCGTACACGAGGTCCGCGCGCGGCTGGACCAGGAGGGCTACGGCCACGTCAGGATCGTCGTCTCCGGCGGCCTGGACCCGGAACGGATCCGCTACTTCAAGGACGCGGGCTCGCCGGTCGACTCGTACGCCGTCGGCTCGTACATCAGTGGCGCAGCGCCGATCGACTTCACCGGGGACATCAAGGAGATCGACGGCCGCCCGATCGCCAAGCGCGGTCGGATCCCCGGGGTGACCAGTTCGCCTCGGCTCAGGCTGGTGGACCTGGCGCCGTACCGCGAGGCCTAGTCGCGCTCGGCTCGTCCGCTCGCGGACGGCCCGCCGGCGAGGGGAGCGCGGTGGGAAGCGTTCCATGCCACCATCCGCAGATGGACGAGCAGGACCACGGCCACCCGCCCGAGGTTGACCACGAGTCCGCCTACGCCCTGTTCCAGCGGGGCGCCGCGCTCCTTGAGCGGCGCCACCACGCCCAGGCTGCCATCATCCTGGAGCGCGCCGACCGGCTGGAACCCGGGAAGGCATCGATCCTGGAGGCGCTCGGGCGTGCCTACTTCAACTCCGGCCAGCATGAGCGGGCGCGCACGACGTTCGAGCGGTTGCTCGAGATCGATCCCTCCGCCCATTACGCCCACTACGCCCTGGGCCAGAGCCTCAAGAAGCTCGGCCGTCGAGGCGAAGCCGGTACCCACCTCCGCCTGGCGGTCGCGCTGGATCCAGGCTCGGGACTCTATCGGGATGCCCTGGCGCGACTTCCCGGCAGTCCACGCGGGACCCGGGAACCGGGGCCGCCGGCGCCCGGCACCGCGACCGACCGCCCTGCATCCGACTGAGTCGTCGGCGTGACCGACAGCGTTCGCGGATCGCGCGCTCCCCGTCAGAGCGCGCCCGGCGATTCGCCCCTCCGTCACGCGGATTTCGTCGTGTTCCTGATCGTCCTGGTGACCACGGCCCTCGCGATCGAGATGTCGTTCGTCGCCATCGGCTGGCAGGTCTACGCGATCCGCGGCAACCCGCTCGATCTCGGGTTCGTGGGCCTGGCGATGTTCCTGCCCCTGCCGCTGCTGGCGCTGCCGGCCGGTCACCTGGCCGACCGCTTCCCGCGCCGGACGGTCCTGGCTGTCTCGATCGTGATCGACATCGCGGTCGCGGTCGGTCTGCTCATCGTCAGTCGATCCGGGTCGCCACCCGTCTGGCCGTTCCTCGTCCTGGCAGCCTGCACGGGCGTTGCCTCGGCCGTCGGATCACCGGCTTCGCGGGCTCTGACGCCGTCGCTCGTCCCTGAGGCGCTGCTCGTTCGCGCCTTCGCCATGCGCTCGGTGGCCTTCCAGGCGTCGGCGATCGCGGGCCCCGCCCTGGGGGGTCTGCTGTTCGTCATCGGCCCGGATGTCGTGTACTCGTCGGCAGCCGTCCTCTCCGTGGTTTCCCTGCTCGGCGCGCTGGCCCTGCGCTCCGGCCGCGACGGGGCTCGGGCATCGACTCCGGATCTCGCCAGCGTGCTCGAGGGCGTGCGCCTGATCCGGCGGACCCCGGTGCTCCTTGGAGCCATCTCCCTCGATCTGTTCGCCGTCCTGTTCGGCGGGGCGGTCGCGTTGCTGCCGGTCTTCGCCAGCGACGTGCTCGAGGTGGGCCCGGCGGGCCTCGGGATCCTGAGGGCCGCGCCGGCGGTCGGAGCGCTGCTGTCAGCCGTGGCGCTGACGCGATGGCCGGTGCGTCGCCGGGCCGGCCGGACGCTGCTGACCGTGGTGGCGCTGTACGGGACATCCATCGTCGTCTTCGGGTTGTCGGAGGCGATGTGGCTGTCGTTCCTGGCTCTGGCGATCGGCGGTGCGACGGACATGGTCAGCGTCGTCCTGCGGCAGACGATCCTGCCCCTGGTCACGCCGGACGCGGTGCGCGGCCGGGTCAACGCGGTCGAGATGGTGTTCATCAGCGCGTCGAACGAACTGGGTGCGTTCGAATCGGGCGTGGCCGCAGCCCTCGTCGGTGCCGTGCCGGCGGTCGTCCTGGGTGGACTGGCGACGATCGCCGTTGCAGCCATCTGGTGGCGGAGGTTCCCGGCGCTTCGTTCGGTCGACCGTCTCGACGAGCTCCGACCGGTGACCGTGACCGCGGCCGGCTGACGATCGACTCGAGCCCGGGGCCTGCGTCGCGTCTTTCAGGTGGCGTCCATGAGGCGCGCCAGCCAGAACAGGCCGACGATGGTTTTCGCGTCGCGGATCTCGCCGCGCTCGATCGCTGCGACCGCATCGCGCCAGGGCAGCCACTCGACGATCAGGCGCTCATCGTCGTCTGGCCCGAGCCGTCCGTCGGGGTGGGCGGACGTCAGGTCGGTGGCGAGGTAGAGGTGCATGAATTCGTCGGTGAACCCGGGCGCCGTGTAGAAGGCGGCCAGCTTGCGCCAGGTTGCGGCCCGGAACCCGGTTTCTTCCTCGAGTTCCCGTCGTGCGGCGAGCGCGGGATCCTCCTTGGAGTCGTCGTCCTGCAGGTCGAGGCCCCCGGCCGGGATCTCCAGCAGGGCAGCGCCTGCGGCCGTCCGCCATTGCCGAACGAGGACCACGCGTTCGGCGTCATCCACCGCCACGATCGCAACGGCCCCCGGGTGGCCGGCGATGTCCCGGACGGAGCGCCGGCCATCCGGCAGTTCCACCGTGTCGATGCGGAACGTCAGGTAGCGCCCGCGGTAGAGCACGCGCGACTCGACGACCCGCTCGACGAGGTCGTCGGGCGGGTCGGCATCGGCCCCGGAGGATCCCTCCGGGGCCGTGGGATCGTCGGGCTGGTCGCCGGTCAGGCCGCGGCCGCCGTGGTCTCCGGCGTCATGGCCGCACCCGTCTCCGCGTCGAAGAGGTGCAGCTTGGAGAGCGTCACGATCATGTCAACGATGTCGCCGGGGCGGACGCGGTGCGACGAATTGACGATCGCCACGATGTCCTGTTCCGCGGCGCTGAGGTGGAGGAGCTCCTCGTTCCCGAGGTACTCCACGACATCCGCCCGCGCGCGGAAGGACCCCTGGCCCTCGCCGGCCTCGCCGATGTCCAGATGCTCCGGCCGGAAGCCCGCCACGAGCTTGCGCCCGCTCACGCCTGCTGTGGACCGCAACCGCTCGGGGATCGGGATCGACCAGTCGGAAGCTCCGACGAGCCGGGCATCGGCCCCGGATCCATCGACCGTCACATCGACGAAGTTCATGGACGGACTGCCGATGAAGCCGGCCACGAAGCGGTTGAGCGGGGTGTCGTACAGGGTCTGCGGCGTCCCGACCTGCTGCAGCAGGCCCTCACTCATGACCGCGATGCGGGTGCCCATCGTCATCGCCTCGATCTGGTCGTGGGTGACGTAGACCATCGTGGTTCCGAGGCGCTGGTGCAGGCGGGCGATCTCGGCGCGGGTCTGGACGCGGAGCTTGGCATCCAGGTTGGAGAGCGGCTCGTCCATCAGGAACACGGCCGGCTCGCGCACGATCGCCCGACCCAGGGCGACACGCTGGCGCTGGCCACCGGAAAGCTCCTTGGGCTTGCGGTCAAGCAGTTTCTGGAGCTGGATCGTCTCCGCGGCCTCGTTGACGCGGCGCTCGATCTCCGCCTTCGGGACCTTGCGCAGCTTCAGGCCGAAGGCGAGGTTCTCGCGAACGGACATATGCGGGTAGAGCGCGTAGCTCTGGAAGACCATCGCGATGTCGCGGTCCTTGGGCGGGACGTCGTTGACGACACGATCCCCGATCCGAAGTTCGCCGCTGGTGATCTCCTCAAGACCGGCGATCATCCGCAAGCTCGTCGTCTTGCCACATCCCGAGGGTCCCACAAGGACCATGAACTCGCCGTCCGCGATCTCGAGGTTCAGATCCTGCACGGCGTGGAAATCGCCGAAGATCTTGTTGACGTGGTCGAACGTGACCGTCGCCATGACGCATACCTCCGCTCCCTGCGGCGCATCGCGGGCCCATGCATCCCAGTCGCCCGGGGGCGATGTCCCGCCGAGGCGGAACGCGGACGGGCCCCGTACGTGGCTGCCGGGGTCACCACATCCTACGGGCCGGTGCTCAGACCCGCAACTCGCGTCGTCGGCGTCGGGAACGGATAGCTGGTCTCGGTGTTCCTGCATCCATAGTTATGTAGCTGCTCAGTATGCTATGTTCCTATGTATGAGCACGGACCTTCGTCTCGGCCAGGCTGCGGAGATGCTCGGCGTATCGCCGGACACCCTGCGGCGCTGGGAATCGGACGGGAAGCTGCGAACCCGTCGGTCCGGCGGCGGGCAGCGTCTCGTACCCATCGAAGAGGTGACCAGGCTGCTGGCCGATCGGCGGGAGGCCGCCCGCCACGAACGGCCGGCCGTCGTGGGATCCGCGCGCAACCGGTTCCCGGGGTTCGTCTCGCGGATCGAGCGCGACCGTGTGGCCGGTGTCATCGAGATCCTGGCGGGCCCGCACCGGATCGTGAGTCTGATGACGGCCGAGGCGATCGACGAGCTGGGGCTGGCCGTCGGTGACGAAGCCGTCGGCATCGTGAAGGCGACCAATGTCATCGTGGAGGCCGCGACCGCCAGGGATCGGATCTGACCGTGATGCGCGGTCAGGGGCGGCCGCGGATCCGCGGTGTCCAGGTCCTCCTCGTCGCGGTCGGATGCCTGGTTGCGGCGTGCAGCACGACCGGGCCGTCCGACGTCGGGCGCATCGATCTGACCGTATTCGCCGCGGCTTCGTTGCGCGATGCGACGCAGGCCGCCATCGCGGTGTACGCGGAGGCCGAACCGGACGTCACGATCACCCTCTCGACCGATTCCTCGGCGACGCTGCGGACCCAGATCGAGCAGGGCGCCCCGGCCGACGTGTTCCTCTCGGCGGACACGGACAATCCCCGGCGCCTGGTGGATCTCGGGATGACGGAGGGGACCGCCGTCGATTTCGCCACGAATGTCCCCGTCATCATCGTCCCGGCCGCGAATCCGGCTCGGATCGGGTCGCCCGCCGACTTGGCTCGTCCCGGCGTGAAGATGGTCGCCGCCGGCGACGAGGTGCCCATCGCGCGGTACGCGGCCGAGGTCGTCCGGGCCCTGGCCGCGCTGCCCGGCTATCCGCCCGGCTTCGCTTCCGCCGTGGCCGCCAACGTCGTGTCAAATGAGGCCAACGTCACCGCCGTCCTGACGAAGATCGAACTCGGTGAGGGTGATGCCGGGATCGTCTACCGGACCGATGCCCGTGGATCGGACGCCGTCGTGGTCGTGCCCATCCCGTCCGAGGTGCATGTCACCGCGACCTACGCCGGCGTCGTCCTGCTCGCTTCCCCGGAGCCTCGGGAGGCCGCGGCGTTCCTCGACTGGCTGGCGAACGGCGACGGGCGCTCGGTGCTCGACCGGTTCGGATTCCTGGGTCCGTCGCCCGGATGAGCACGCGGATCGCCGTCCTCGCCCTCGCGTCCGGTTTCGTCCTGTTCCTGGGGCTTCCGGTCGTCGCGCTGCTGGCACGAGCGCTCGGCGGCAGGGCGTTCGCCGATGCCCTCGGATCGCCGGCGGTGATGGACGCCCTGGCACTGAGCCTCGCCACGACGGGCGTGACCGTCGTCATCACCCTCGCGCTGGGCACGCCACTCGCGTACCTGCTGGCGCGCCGTCGATTTCGCGGCGCCGCCGTGGTCGAGACCGCGATCGACCTCCCGATCGTGCTGCCGCCGTCCGTGGCCGGCCTGGCGCTGCTGCTGGTCTTCGGCCGGCAGGGCCTACTGGGCGGCACGCTCGACGCATTCGGCGTGCAGGTGGCCTTCACGACGGTCGCCGTGATCCTGGCGCAGACCTTCGTCGCCGCCCCGTTCTACGTCCGGTCAGCAAGGACCGGTTTCGCGGGCGTCGATCGCGACCTCGAGGACGCCGCGCGGGTCGACGGGGCAGGGGAGGCCAGTATCGTCCGTTTCGTGACGATCCCCCTGGCGGGGACCGCGCTGGCCGCCGGCCTGGTCATGGCCTGGGCCCGGGCGCTGGGTGAATTCGGGGCGACGATCATGTTCGCCGGGTCCCTTCAGGGACGGACGCAGACGCTCCCGCTGGTCGTCTACGCGGAGTTCAGCGGCGGGGATCTCGACGCCTCGGTCGCTGCGGCGGCGATCCTGGTGCTGGCGGCGTTCGGCGTGCTGGTGGCCGTGCGCGGACTCCATTGGGGTCGCGCCCTGGACGTCCGGACCGGACCTTGAATCCCGCGGCCGACCGAGCACATCCCGCCGACTGACCATCGGCCCTCGGCGTCGGCCCATTCGGGAGATGGCCCGGCTCGCGTCGGTGGTGGATGAGGAGGGAGCTCCCGATGCGACCGAGATGATCCACCGACTCATCACGGCGCATGAGACCGTCGTCGCGACGGCACGCGCCGTCGTGGACGTGGCCGAACCGACCGGTGACATCGCCACGGTGGACCTTGCCACCCAGCGGATCCTCGTGCACCAGAAGACCCTCTGGATGCTGCGGTCAACAGTGGCTTGATCGTCGCAGGTGGTGGGGCGGGGGTCCATGCGAGCGTGCGGCCTACCTGCCGGCAGCCGGCCGGCCGTGCACGGCAACGGGCCCCCGAAGGCTGGGGGGGCAGCCAACGGAGACCCATGGGACAGCCTGCCGGGGCATTCCCGTCCGGGCCAGTGCCAGTCGGTCCGATCGGGCCGGGACATCGGTCGCGTCATGCCCGTGCCGCACCGGGGTACGAATGAGTTTGCGCAAACACGCAAGTAGATGCTATCGTGGGCCACGCCCGAGCCAGTCGGGCGCACCCACCCTGGAGGTCTGATCGGATGACGCGCGACCGCACCGGTCGAACGGGGAACCCACGCAGCGCCCAGGAGTCGACCCCGACGACGGTGTCGTCGCGGTCGCCCGCCCTGCTCGGCGCTGCCGTGGTGGCCATCCTCGGGGTCGTCGTCGCGGGCTTCGTCCTCCTCTCCGGCGGCCTTTCGGCCGACGCCGGCCCGACGAGCGCCGGGGCCGACGACGCCCGCGGCGCTGCCGTCGTCCAGGGGATCGGCGGCCAATGGTCCGAGGTGACGGTGGATCAGCTCTATTCGATGCTCGAGACCGAGGACTTCGCGCTCCTCAACGTCAAGACCCCGTACAGCGGGGAGATCGAGGGAACCGACCTGTACATCCCGTATGACCGATTGACCGCCAGGGCCGACGAACTGCCCGCCGATCGGACGGCGACGATCGTCGTCTATTGCCGGACCGGTCGCCAGAGTTCGATCGCCGCCCAGACCCTGCTCGACCTGGGCTACACGGACATCGTCAACGTGGATGGCGGGATGACGGCCTGGACAGCCAGCGGCCGCGAGCTCATCCAAGTGGATCGCTCGTGAGTCCCCGGGCCACGTCGTGGTCGCTCGACTCGCGGTTCGTCGGCTGGGCCGTGGCCTGGGGCCTGCTGTCGCTCGTGGTGTTCGGCGTGGTCTCGGCCATCATCCCGAACCCGGTGTTCGGACGACAGATCCCGCCTGAGCCGTTCGCCATCGCTGTCTGGCTCGTCTCGGCGCCGTTGATGGGGCTCGTGATGGCGACCTACGTGGCGCCTCCACGGATGAGCGCCGCGCCCGTGCCCCTCGGGAGCCCGTCGTCTGCGGCCATCTCGAGCGGATCGTCCGAGCGCGAGGGCTCGCTCCTGGGGACCGTCGCCGGCCTTGGCGCGTTCCTCGCCATCGGGTGCCCGGTCTGCAACAAGATCGCCCTGGTGCTCCTGGGCACGAGCGGGGCGCTCACGATCTACGCTCCGCTCCAGCCGGTCATCGGCGCGGCGTCGCTTGCCCTGCTCGCCGGGACCCTGGTCTGGCGGATGCGCCTGCGAGGGCGCGGGGGAGCCTGCGCGGTCTGACCCGGGGCGCCCGGGTGGCCCCTCAGCCGAGACGCTTCCGCATGGTGATGTCCGTCTCGGCGTACCCGGAGGAGCGGTACAGCCGGCGGGCGATCTCGTTGTCGCCGAACACGTGGAGGCCGATCGACCCGTAGCCGAGTCCTCGAACGATGGGCTCGAGCGCCGACAGGGCTGCCCGGCCGAGCCCTCGGCCGCGGTACCGCTCGTGGATCTCGATGTCCCAGATGAACGCCTCTCCGCTCCCGATCGCTCCTGTCGGCCCGAACCACACGACGCCGACCACCTCGCCCGCCGGATCCACGATCGAGCGGATCTCCTGGCCCGGCGTCGCCTGGCCCTCCGGCAGGAGTTCCGAGAACGCGCGCTCCGACCGGGCTTGGGCTTCGTCAGCCGGCCAGGCGCCCACCCGGACCTTGTCGGCCGCATAGCCGCGTACCGACGCGGAGCGCCACTGCTCGAAGGCGGACGGGGTCATGGGCGGAAGACGGACGCCCTCCGCGACTGGCGGGGCGTCGGGTGCGTCGGGCACATCGGGCATGGAGGCCTCCCTGTATGACCGTGGTCCTCGGGCGCCGATGTCGGCGCCCTGTTGGGTACCGGCGGCCGGCGCCGCCGCTGGCTGACGGCCAGCGTCTGGGTCAAGCCTCGCCGAGAGCCGCGTTGAGCGCAGGGATGATGGTGGAGCCGTAGGCCTCCAGCTGCAGCTCCTCATCCCCGCTCATGAGGTACAGGTTGAACTGGTCGACTCCGGCCTCGCTGAGCTCGATGAGCCGCCGGACGTGTTCGTCGGGCGGGCCGACGATCGCGAAGCGGTCCACGATATCGTCCGCGACGAACTGCGAATTGGAGGATCCGACCACGGCATGCTGGCTGTAGTCGTAGCCCTCGCGATCGCGGATGTAGCCGGTCAACGTGTCAGGCAACTCCTCGCGCGGATACTTGTTCACCAGGTCGACGACATGGTTGGCGACCATCGCCGGGAACCAGCGCACTCGTTCACGACACTCGTCGACGGGCCCCACGTGCGCCGGGGCGGCGGCCTGGACCTTGATCGAGGTCGGATCACGGCCTGCCTTCTTGGCCGCCGCATGCATCGTGCCGACCATCCAGCGGATCAGGTCGGGATCGGCCAGCTGCAGGATCAGCCCGTCAGCGATGCGGCCGGTCATCGCGAGTGCCATCGGTCCGTAACCGGCGATCCAGACCGGCAGCTTCCAACTGCCGGTCCAGGGCAGCCCCAGGTCTGCCCCCTCGTACTCCGTCGTCCTGCCCTCGACAAGGTCCCGGATGACCGTTACCGCCTCCTCCAGCGTCAACATCGTCGTGGGCGGCTTGCCCAGCACGCGGACGGCGTTGTCGCCACGACCGATGCCCAGGTCCATGCGGCCGCCCGAGATCTCGTCCAAGGTCGCTAGTGCGCTCGCCGTCACGCTCGGTTCCCGCGTGGCCGGATTCGTGACGCACGTGCCCAGACGCATCGCCGAGGTGTTGAGCGCCATGACCGTGAGCAGGGGATAGACCTCCTTCCACAGCACATGACCGTCGAAGAGCCAGCCATAGCCGAACCCGGCAGCCTCTGCCTGCTTCGTGAGCGCGACCGTGCGCTCGATGCTGAACAAGGGCTTGAGGGTGAATCCGAAGTCCATGGTCGGACAGCCTACACCCCGCGGACCATGCGCTGTCTCGGCACGCCGTGCCAGAAGCCCGTCGCAGGCACCCGCGAACGCGCACTATCGCGAAAGTGGGAGAGCACCTCAATGCCGCCGCTGGCTCAACCCTTCCGGGCATCGCAGCTCGAGCAGCGACGCCGGCTGCGTCGGCAGCGATCTCGCCGGTTCGCACCTCGGTGCGTGGGGTATTGGGGTGGCCTACGGGGCTCGAACCCGTAACCTCTGGAGCCACAATCCAGTGCTCTGCCGGTTGAGCTAAGGCCACCGCGGCGCGTTCGTCCGTGGCGATGCGCGGGCGCGCGGTGGACGAGGCCTGCGGAGTATAGCGAAGCGAGGCCGACCGGTGGCTCGGCCAGCCCGACGATCAGTCGCGGCGGGGGTGCGAGACCTCTTCGGAGCGGGTCGGGGCCGTCCACGGCGCGACCGACCGGATAAGGCGGACCGCAGCATTGGGATGACCGTACGGCTGGACGCCGACTAGGTCCTCCGGCGACCGTTCCGTCTGGCTGCGGGCCGATGGGTCCATCACGCCTACCGGGTGGGCGGCCTCGTTCGCGGTCGAGTCCTCGCGTTCCCAGCCGGTTCGCGCGGATCCCGCGCCGCCGGACGTGGCGGTCTCCGACGTACCGGGAAGGTCCGGGGTTTCCGGCTCCCAGCCGGCGCCGGGGGCAGGCCGGGCGATCGCGTCCGGCGCGTCGTCCTCGCGCTCCCAGCCAGTGCGGCCCTGCGGGTCCTCGGACTTCGCCGTCGACGCGTCGGCATCACCGGCCTGGGTGTCGATCCCGGAGCCTTCCGTGTCGACCGCCGAAGCGCTCGCGGCCGGCTCGACCGACGCCTGGCTCGCGAGCGACGGTGCAGCCTCACCGTCGGCGGTCCAGTCACCCACGCCAGCGGTGTCCCCATCCGCCGTCGGCTCGCTCGTTCCATCGCCGTCTCGCTGCTCGTCAGCCGATGCCTCGGTATCGGGGCCATCGTCGCGGGCCGCGGCCTCCTCGGCGATCCGCGCCATGGCGCTCGCACGAGCCAGCGTTCGCACGTCCTCCAGGTTCGGCGGGGTCGGCACGGATCCGGCACGCCCGGCGATGTCGGACAGGTCCGTCGCCTCATCCAGGTCCTCGAAGAACGTGTCGAGCGACGTGCTGTACGCGCCGACGGCCGAATCGATCTCGACGATCTCCGCTTCGAGGATCGTTTCCTGCTGCTGCAGCGCGACGTCCAGGTCCGAACGGCGGTCCGCGATCCGCCTCGCAGCATCCTCGCGGATGCGCTCCACCTCGCGGTCAGCCCACGCCTCGATCTCGGTCACGTCCTCCTCGGCCAGCTGCTGGAAGGCCATCGCCTCGCCGGCCGCCAGTTCGCGAGCCTTCTCCCGGTGTCGGGCGGCATCGTCCGCGATCACGGTCGCGATCCGCTCACGTTCTCGCGCGGCGGCGGACCTGATGGCGAGCGCAAGCTCGGACAGGAAGCTCGGTACCACGCTGGCGTGGGACTGGCCCTCCTCGTTCCGATCGTCGAACGAGGCTTCCACTGCAGGAGCCGCGTCGGGCGAGCTCGAACCGTCAGTCACGGCGTCGACGGATTGCTCACCGTCGATGTCGTTGGCCAGTGACCCGTTCATGGATACGGTCTCTTCGATATCGGCCATCTCATCTGCCTCCCGGGGGGAGCGAAGGTACCGCGCGAAGGCCGCGTCTGCAACCCGTTGCCCCGGTGGGTGGCACGCGCTCCGCTGGAGCACGGCCGGGCGCGTCTGGCACACTGCCAGGCAACGCACGCGGATGCCGTGCGGACCACCCGAGGGAGCGCGATGGCGGCGATCAGCGAACGGGCGGGGCATCCGGCCGACCCCGCCGAGCTCGTGGATCTCCAGGCCCTGGACGTGGCGTATCACGATCTGATGCCCGATCCGGCTGATCCGGCGCAACGCGTCGCGTTCGGCACCTCCGGCCATCGGGGCTCGTCGTTGCGGGGTGCGTTCAACGAACCGCACATCCTGGCGATCACCGAGGCGATCTGCCGCTACCGTACGCAGCGCGGCTACTCCGGCCCGCTCTTCCTGGCGCGCGATACGCATGCCCTGTCCGAGCCGGCGACATGGACGGCGCTGCAGGTGCTGGTCGCCAAT
>JAOUEG010000202.1 GCA_029858845.1 Chloroflexota bacterium
CCAGCGACGGCGTCACTGCCGGCGTGCGCGAGGACGCCTCCGGGGCGGCGCTCGGTGATCGCCTGGCGACGCTGGGGTTCGCCGTGGATCACGCGCTGGTCCCGGACGAGGTCGCCGCCATCCAGGAGGTCCTGACGAGCGGCGCCGAGGATCACGATCTGATCATCACGACCGGCGGGACGGGCTTGACGCCCCGCGACGTGACGCCGCAGGCGACCCGCGCGGTCGTCGACTACGAGGTGCCGGGCCTGGCCGAGGCGATGCGGGCCGCCGGGCGAGCCGTCACCCCACATGCGGATCTCTCCAGGGGGGTGGTCGGCGTTCTGGGGCGGACTCTGATCATCAACCTGCCCGGCAGCCCCAAGGGTGCGCTGGAGTCGCTAGCGGCTGTCGAGGCCGTTCTCGACCACGCCCTCCAGACGCTGGCCGGCCCGTTCGACCACGGCACAGGAGGTGGCACGTGACCCTGTTCGAGCCGTTCGAGCACATCCCTGCCTACCCGCTCGTGTTCCCGATCTTCTGGGGAGCGTTCGCGCTGTTCCTGGTCGTCGTCGCGCGCCGTCTGCGCGTGTTCACGGCGGCCCACTCGGACGGGCCGGTCGCCGGTTCGGACGTCGGCCGCCGCGCCTGGGGCATCGTCCGCTACACCGTCCTGCAGAACAAGATGTTCCGCTGGACCCGGGCCGGTGCCGTCCACTACGTCGTGTTCCTCGGATCGACGATCCTCCTGACGGCCAACATCAACATCGTGACCGGCGGCCTGCTCCAGGCCGTCCTCGAGTGGCCGGTGGATGGCGTCGTCTGGGCCTTCCTGGTCGGCATCCAGAACGTCATCGCGATCGGCGTCCTGATGGCGCTGGTCTACATGTACTGGCGCCGCCTCGTCATCCGACCCGAGCGGATGACCCTGGACCGGGCTGGTCTGCTGGTTCTCACCATGATCGCGCTGGTGGTGTCGACCGAATTCTTCGCGCAGACGTTCGAGGTCGCGGCCTACGGGGAGATCCCGGGAGCGGTCATCAACAACGTCCTCGCTGCGCCGCTGGGCTCCGTGGACCCCGCGATCACGGAGGCCGCCTTCGTCGTCCTGTGGTGGGCGCACGTCGTGGTCCTGGCCGTGTTCCTCCTGTACATCCCGACCAACAAGCACTTCCACGTGTACACGAGCTTCGTGAACGTCTGGTTCCGCAAGCTCGCGCCCCGCGGCGAGTTGCCCAGGATGGACCTCGAGGACGAGAACGCCACGTTCGGCCTCAAGAGCCTCCAGGACCTCGGCTGGAAGGACATCCTGGACGGCTTCACCTGCACGCAGTGCGGACGTTGCCAGGAGGCATGTCCGGCGAACGCGACCGGGAAGCCGCTCGATCCCAAGGCCTTCATCATGGGCATCCGTCACATGTCCGAGGTCGCCGAACGGACGGTCGACCTGATCCCGAATTCGCCGATCGTGCGCGAGACCTACGGGCTGGACGACACGAAGCTGTCGCCGGCCGCCATGGGCGCCCCCCTGGTCGATACCGCCATCCCGTACGACGCGGTCTGGGATTGCGTGACGTGTGGAGCGTGCGTGGAGGCCTGCCCGGTCCTGATCGAGCACGTCGACAAGATCGTCGGGGTCCGGCGCAACCTGGTCCTCGAGGAATCGCGATTCCCCCAGGAGCTGACGCCCGCCTTCCGGGCCATGGAGGGGCAGGGCAACCCCTGGGGCCAACCGGCATCCGCACGGATGGACTGGACGAAGCCGTTGCCGTTCGACGTTCGCACCGCGGCGGAGGTCAAGGCGGCCGGCGAGCTCGACCGCCTGGAGGTCCTCTACTGGGTCGGGTGCGCAGCAGCCTTCGATACCCGCAACCAGAAGGTCGCGCGGGCGGTGGCCACGTGCCTGCACGCGGCGGGTGTCGAGTTCGCGGTCCTGGGCCAGGAGGAATCGTGCACAGGCGATCCGGCGCGCCGGATGGGCAACGAGTACGTCTTCCAGATGCTCGCCATGAGCACCATCGATACGCTCGATCGGTACGGGATGGGGGAGCGGACGATCGTGACCGCCTGCCCGCACTGCTTCAATTCCCTGGGCAACGAGTACGGGCAGCTCGGCGGCAGCTACCGGGTGGTCCACCACAGCAAGTACCTGGCGGACCTGGTGTCGAGCGGACGTCTCGCCACCCTGCCCGAGGACGCCGTCAGTTCCACCGGCGATCATCGCCCCGGGAGCGTCACGGTCCACGACTCGTGCTATCTCGCGCGCTACAACGGGATCGTGGCCGCCCCGCGGTCCGTGCTCGGCGCGGCCGGCGTGTCCGTCGTGGAGATGGACCGCCGGGGCAAGCAGACCTTCTGCTGCGGGGCCGGCGGGGGCCGGATGTGGATGGAGGAGACGACCGGCACGAGGATCAACGCGGAGCGGACGCGCCAGGTCCTGGAGACCGGCGCGTCCACGGTCGCAACGGCATGCCCGTTCTGCATGGTGATGATGACCGACGGCCTGGCGGAGGCCGGCGGCGGCGTTGCCGCGATGGACATCAGCGAGGTGCTCGCGGCCCGCATTGCCGCCGTACCGGACGAGCGGAAGCTGCCCGTCGTCTGACCGCCGGCGGATCAGCCGGGAGCGGATCAGCCGGGAAGCGATCGCCCGCAGGATGAGCAGGTCGCGTCCGTGACGAGGTTGCCGAACCCGCAGTTCGGGCAGCGCTTCATTCCCTCGGTGCTCACGGCGAACGGGTTGTCCCGCGTCGCCTCCGCCTCTTCCTCCTGTTGACGCTGGCGTCGGAGGATGAGGATCGTTGCCACGATGCCGATGATCGCTGCACCGATCAGGGCGAGGATCTGGGTCTGGTCCATCGGTGGTCCCCGGCGGGGCTGAAGAGCCGGCCCCCGGGCCGCCCTCGCTCCGTGCCGAACAGGGTACTGGAAGGACGCCGGAGCGGACAGTCGCCCGATCGGCTCGGGATGCCGGTACCGGTTCCGTGCCATCCGGCGGACGGCACATCGGCCGGACGGGTAGCGGTCCGCGGTACGATGCGGCCGTGACCACCCCGTCCCGTTCGATGGCGTATCGGCTGACCGAGGAGCAGGAGATGCTCCGGGACGCCGTTCGCGTCCTGGCGGACGAGCAGGTCGCGCCGCGCGCCGCGGAGATCGACCGGAGCGGCGAGTTCCCGCAGGACCTGCGTCGGTTGCTGGCCACCCATGACATCCTCGCCCTGCCGTTCCCCGAGGAGCACGGCGGTCTCGGTGGGGAGTTGCTTGGGATCTGTCTGGCCATCGAGCAGCTCAGTCGGGCGTGCGCGACCACCGGGCTCATCCTCGCGGTGCAGGAGCTCGGCGCGCTGCCGATCGCCATCGCGGGGACCGCCGAGCAGCAGGCGCGCTGGTTCCCGCCGCTGGCCAGCGGGGAGCAGCTCATCGCCTTCGCCCTGACCGAGGCCGAAGCCGGGTCCGACGCGGCCGCCGCGCGGACGACGGCCCGCCGCGATGGGGACGCCTACGTCATCGACGGAGCCAAGCGCTTCATCAGCCACGGCTCGATCGCGGATCGGCTGGTCGTGTTCGCGGTGACCGACCGTGAGGCCCCACGCCACCGGCGCCTGAGTGCGTTCGTCCTGGAGCTCCCGACGGCCGGGTTCGCCGTCGCCCGGCTGGAGCACAAGATGGGACTCCGTGGGAGCCCCACCGCGGAGCTCACCTTCGACGGCGTGCGCGTCCCGGCGGGCAACCGGCTCGGCGCCGAGGGGGATGGGTTCGAGATCGCCATGCGGACGCTGGATCGCAGCCGGCCCGGGATCGCCGCCCAGGCCGTCGGCATCGCGCAGGGCGCCCTGGAGGTCGCGACCCAGTACGCGCGTGAGCGCAAGCAGTTCGGCCAGCGGATCGGGGACTTCCAGCAGATCGGCGCGATGCTTGCGGACATGGATGCCCAGACGGAGGCAGCCCGCCAGCTCCTGTACCGGGCATGCACGGAGATCGAGGCCGGCGCGGCGGACGCCAGTCGTTGGTCCGCCATGTGTAAACTCGTGGCCGGTGACACGGCGATGCGGGTCACCACGGACGCCGTCCAGGTCCTGGGTGGCTACGGCTACATCGACGAGTTCCCGGTCGAGCGGATGATGCGCGACGCGAAGATCACCCAGCTCTACGAGGGGACGCAGCAGATCCAACGACTCGTCATCGCGCGGGCGCTGCTCGGAAAGGGCGGTTGACCGCGCAGGGAGGTTCCTGACCCGGTGCGCATCGTCGTCCTGACCACGCCCGT
>JAOUEG010000203.1 GCA_029858845.1 Chloroflexota bacterium
TGCGGCTGGCCTATCCGTACTGGGAGCATCGCGATCCGCTGATCTTCGCGGTGACGGGCTCGTACGCGGACCCGACGGCCGACGTCGGCGACCAGATGGAGCACGGCTGGGATCACGGCCTCGGAGAGATCGTGACCGCGCTGATCGAGGCCGGCCTCCGGATCGAGTGGCTGGCGGAACACCCGTACCTGGACTGGGCCACCGACTTCCTCGTGGAGACCGAGCCCGGGAGCGGCCGCTACCGGCTGCCGCCCGGCACCGCGGGCGAGCTCCCGTTGATGTTCTCGCTACGGGCGGTCAGGCCCTTGGTCTGACCGCGGGTACACTCATGGGGTCAAGCGTTCCGTGAGCGGGTCCTCCCGGGTCCGTCCGGCCGCGCGACCGGAAGGACGCAGGATGACCAAGCACGCCCGCTACGAGCGCGAACAGCGAGCCGCCCAGTCGGCCCGGATCAAGGAGATCGAAGCGGCCTGGATGGGGAGCCTGACCCCGGCGACGGCACAGGCCTTCACCGCCGCAGTGGAGTCGGCGCGTGCCCGCGGCCCGGTCGAGCCGCCCCCGCCGATGGCTCCGGGCACCGCTCCGCGCCCGCCACGGCCTGGTCGCGAGCCGCGACCCTCCAAGGAGGAGCGCAAGCGCTCCCGCCCGTTCAAGGACTGATCCTGGCCGGCAGGGCCCCGTGACGACCCGGTGATCAGCTGAAGCCGAGGGCCGTCCAGGCCGGCCCGCCGGGAGCCTCGATCAGCTCCACGAGCACGCCGTGGCAAGAGCGCGGATGGATGAAGGCGACCGGCCCTTCGGCGCCCCGCCGAGGCGCCGTGTCGATGAGCTCCAGGCCGTCGATCTCCAGGCGGAGGAGGGTCTCGGCGAGGTTCTCCACCTCGAAGCAGACGTGGTGGAATCCCTCGCCCCGGCTCTCGAGGAAGCGCGCGACGCCGGTCGTGTCATCGGTAGGCTGGACCAGCTCCACCTTCGATTCGCCGACCGCGAGGAAGGCGATCCGGACGCGGTCGTGCTCGATGTCCATGATCGTCTCGAGCTCCAGGCCCAGGGCATCGCGCCACAGGCCGAGCGCGGTCTCCAGGGACCGAACGATCAGCGCGACATGGTGGACCTTGCCCATCGCCCGGACGTGATCGGGTACGGTCGGCATCTCTGGTACCTCGTGGGCGACTCGTGGGCCGATGACCATGACCAGGGCGCCATCGCCCGATTGGGCGCGGGCTTCGGCCGCGTTCTCGATCGCCGAACGGAAGGCAGCCGCCTCGCCGGGATCCAGCCGATCGGGCTCAAGCCAGGCGATGATCATGGGGCCGGCGTGATCCGAAGCGGGGTGGGCCAGCACGTTCTCCAGGTCCTCCCAGTCCCGACCGGACCATGGCGGAAGTGCGAGCGCCGCCTGGAGCTTGTCCAAGATCTGCGTCGTCGAATGCGGGCCGTAGAGGGCCGCGAAGCGGGCGCCGTACTCGTTGGCGGTCGCGGCCACCGCGGCGGCATCCAGCTGGCCCACCGGTCCGACCAGGCCACCTCCGCCTTCCGGCGCCAACAGGGCGTGCAACTCGGCGATAAATCGACGATCCATCGCAGTGAATCTACCGCCGCCGGTCCAGCGACTCAGACCGTGATGAGTTCACGGTGCTCACCCCACGCCACGCGGAGCCGATCGCTGATCTCGCCCACCGTGGCATAGGCTCGTACCGCGGCCAGGATCGGCGCCATCAGGTTGCCGTCGCCGAGGGCGACACGCTCCAGCTCGTCCATGGCCGACGTCCAGTCCGCCTCCGATCGCTCGGTTCGGACGCGCCGAACGCGCTCCACCTGACGACGTTCCCCGTCCGGATCGATCCGATGGGTCGGTGGGGTGCTGATCTCGTCGTCGCGGAACCGGTTGACGCCGACCACGACCTGGTCGCCCGAGTCGATCGCGCGCTGGACTCGGTAGGCGGCCTCCTGGATCTCCCGCTGCTGGAACCCGCGCTCGATCGCCGCCAGTGTCCCGCCGAGGTCCTCGATCTGATCGAGGTAGGTCCAGGCGGCGGCCTCCAGCTCGTTGGTCAGGCTCTCCACGTAGTAGGAGCCGGCCAGGGGGTCCGGCGTCTCGGTCACGCCGGCCTCGTAGGCCAGGATCTGCTGCGTGCGAAGCGCCAAGCGGGCAGCTTCCTCGGTCGGCAGCGCGAGCGCCTCGTCGCGCGAGTTCGTGTGCAGGCTCTGGGCGCCCCCGAGCACCGCGGAGAGGGCCTGGATCGTGGTTCGCACGACGTTGTTGTCGATCGATTGCGCGGTCAGGCTGGACCCCGCCGTCTGAACGTGGAACCGGCACACCATGGACCGCGGCTTCGTCGCCCCGAATCGTTCCTTCATGATCGTCGCCCACATGCGCCGCGCGACCCGGAACTTGGCGACCTCCTCGAACAACTCGCTCCAGGCGGCGAAGAAGAACGATAGGCGTCCGGCGAAGTCATCCACGTCGAGGCCTCGCGCCACCGCAGCCTCGACGTATGCGATGGCGTCGGCAAGGGTGAAGGCCAGCTCCTGGGCCGCCGTCGCCCCAGCCTCGCGCATGTGGTAGCCGCTGATCGAGATCGTGTTCCACCTTGGGAGCTCGGCGGCACAGAACTCGAAGACGTCCGTCACGAGGCGCATGGACGGCCGCGGCGGGAAGATGTACGTGCCCCTGGCGATGTACTCCTTGAGGATGTCGTTCTGTGTGGTCCCGGCGATGCTGGCACGAGCGACCCCCTGGGCCTCTGCCGCGGCAACGTAGATCGCCAGCAGGATCGGGGCCGTGGCATTGATGGTCATCGACGTGCTGACCTCGCTGAGCGGGAGGCCGTCCACGAGGACCGCCATGTCCGCCAGGCTGGAGATCGGCACTCCGACGCGTCCGACCTCGCCCTCCGCGGCCGCGGCGTCGGAGTCGTAGCCCATCTGGGTCGGCAGATCGAACGCTACCGACAGCCCCGTCTGGCCCTGCTCGAGGAGGTAGCGGAACCGGCGGTTCGTCTCCTCGGCCGTCGCGAACCCGGCGTACTGGCGCATCGTCCAGAATCGGCTGCGGTACATCGTGGGCTGGACACCGCGCGTGAACGGATAGGCCCCGGGCCGGCCCAGGTCGCGCTCCTCGTCGAGCCCCGCGATGTCGGCGGGCGTGTAGAGGTCGCGGATGCCGATCCCTGAGGACGACTGGAACGGTGCTCGTCGTTCGGCGGCCGCGGCGAGCGCCTTGGCTCGCAGGGTCTCGCGCCAGCGCTCGCGACCCGGATCCGTCCCCTCCCCGACGGGTCGCTCCGGCCGGTTCATTCGACGACCACGAGCAGGTCGCCGATCTCGACCGTCTGGCCCGGCACCACGGCGATCCGCTCGACCGTGCCGTCGCGCGGGGCGCGCAGCTCGTTCTGCATCTTCATCGCCTCCACCACGAACAGTTGCTGCCCGATCACGACGGACTCGCCGGCCTGGACGGACACGCTCACGATCCGTCCGGGGATGATGGCATGGATCTCGGTCGGTTCGCCGCCGCCGACGCTGGCGTGGCCGCGACGCGCCCGATCGCGGAGGGCCGCGTGGCGCTCGGATTCGAGCTCGACCTCGACCCGCCAGCCGTCGACGATGACTTCGCGGCGGAACGCTCCGCGTCCATCCGCGATCGGTTCGACGGGCTCGAACAGGAGACGAGTGGCGGCCTCGGGCAGGTCGTGCGTCGCGGACGGTCGGATCGCTGCCGCGACCGTGGCGTCGAGTCGCAGGATGGCCCGGCCGGGATCGAGGGCCCCGATCGTGGCGGCGATCGGTTGCCCATCAACGACCGCGCCGCCCGGTCGAAGGGGGTGGCCCGAGGGCGGGGCGGTCTCGACCACGATCGCCGGCAGTCCGGCATGCGCGAGCGACGGGGCCAACGAAACCCGGATGCCACGCGGCCCCACGACACGGGCCGCGGCCAGCGGGTCCATCGGCAGCTCGGGGGCACTCACGCCGGCCACCGATCGATCGCCGAGTCCCGTCCATCACGGCGCCATGCACCGTTCCGGTCGTTGCCGTGGCCAGAGGGAACCGCCCCCGACCCGGCAGACGAGCCCTGCCCCGGAGCCAGGAGGGCCCCCGACGCGGCATCAAGGCCCGCGGCCAGCTGGGCCGTCCGGGCGGCCGATCGGAGCTCCGCCGGTCCGTCCCAGTGCTCCTCGACCCAGCCGGTCGAAAGATCCCCGGCCAGGAACCCGTCATGCCGAGCGACGCGGCGGTGGAATGGC
>JAOUEG010000204.1 GCA_029858845.1 Chloroflexota bacterium
GTAGGTCCTGACGTTGCCGGTCACCCGGTCGTCGAAGCGCATCCCGATGGCGATGAGCAGGTCCGCGCTCTGGATGGCGCGGTTGACGTGCTTCCAGCCGTGCATGCCCATGTAGCCGTACGCCAGTGGGTGCGTCTCGTCCATGACGCCGATCCCGAGGAGTGTCCAGGCGACCGGGATGGACGTGCGCTCCGCGAAGGTCCGCAGGTCGTCCCAGGCTTCGGCGTGCAGGATTCCGTGGCCCGCCAGGATCACCGGGCGCTTGGCGGCCGCGATCTCGTGGGCTGCGACCTTGAGCTGACGACCATGGCCGTCCAGGTTGGGCCGGAAGCCCGGCAGGCCGGCGGCGACCTCCGCCTCGGTGGGATGCTGTGCCCGCGTCTCCTGCTGGAGCGCGTCCTTGGTGATGTCCACGTGGACCGGGCCGGGGCGCCCGCTCCGGGCGATGTGGAAGGCCTCGGCGATCACCCGCGGCAGGTCGTCGGCGTCGCGGACGAGATAGTTGTGCTTGGTCATCGGCAGGGTGATGCCGTTGATGTCGATCTCCTGGAAGGCGTCCTTGCCGATGAGGGCGGCGGGCACGTTGCCGGTGATCGCGACCATCGGCACGGAATCGAGGAGGGCCGTCCCGATCCCGGTGACGAGGTTCGTGGCCCCGGGGCCGGACGTGCCCATGCAGACGCCGACGCGGCCGGTGACCCGCGCGTACCCGTCCGCCGCGTGGGCGCCGCCCTGTTCATGGCGAACCAGGACGTGACGCAGTTCCGGGTAGTCGCCCAGGACGTCGTAGAGCGGGAGGATGACGCCGCCCGGGTAGCTGAAGAAGACGTCCACGCCCTGGCGCAGGATGGCTTCGCACAGGACGTCGGCTCCGATCCGGGTCCGCTTGAGGTCCCGGGCTTCGTGGAGCATCTCCTTCTGGGCCTTCTCGATGGCCGCGGCGTGCGCAGACCCGTCGGCCGGGACGTGGCTGCGTCTGCTCGTCCCGGGTGGGTTCGGTGGCTTCGCGCGATCGGTCTTGAGTGACATGAGGGGCCCTCGCTGGATGCCGGATCGGTCGGACATGCAAAAGACCCTCGCCTCCCGGCGAGGGTCCCTTCGGTCTGCGTGGTTCGTCGCGCCTAGCGCTCGTCCCTCCGCGTTCCTCCGTTCTCCCGCCGGGAGCCGGTAATGAGCTCGAGAAGCCCATCAAGGCTCAGAAGCGAGCGAAGAAGCGCGACGAGCGATACGTCAGCAAGCCCGTTGTCCTCGATCGGCAGGTGGACGCGGCGACCATCCGTCGTCACGACGACGGCGACCTTGCGGCGATCCTGGCGATCGAAGTGATCCAAGCTGCCTCCGTGGCTCTGCTGCCGCGGTGCATAGGCCCGCGGCACCCGCAGTCTAGCAGGCTTCGCCCGAGCGTCAACGGGAGGCGATCCCGGACCACGCGGACCCGTGGCGTTCTAGCCGACGCCCCCTGCCTCCGCGGCGGGATCCAGCAGCGCCCCCTGGACCGAGCGGAGACGCTCGACCAGCGGATCGGTCTTGACCGTCGCCAGGCGTGCGAGGTCGATGGCGCCGCGCGCCGGATCGTCCAACGGAACACCCAGCAGATAGCCCTGCGCCGCCGGGATCCCGAGTGACCGGACGAAATTGAGCTGTTCGGGCGTTTCGACGCCCTCGGCGATGACGTGGGCGCCCCACCGGTCGGCCAGTTCCTTGAGCGTCCGCACGACCTCCAGCGATGACGTCCGGACGGCGCCTTCCTGGACGAGCGAGAGATCGATCTTGACGATGTCGAACCGCAGCTGCGCCAGCAGCCGAAGCCCGGCGTTGCCGGCCCCGACGTCGTCTGCCGCGATCCGCATCCCCGCCTTCCGGCAGGCCCCGATGGACTGCGTCAGGCGCTCAACGTCCTCGACGGCCTCGCGCTCCGTGATCTCGACCACCGTCCGCTCCGGGGCGACCTCGTGCCGGGCGAGCAGTCGCAGCAGGGTCGTGGCGCTGAAATCCTCGGATTCGAGGGTACGCGGCGACAGGTTGAGGGTGATGCTGCCGGGGAGATCCAGTTGGTGTGCCCGCCCGAGGACGGCGTCGAGGCAGACGAGGTCCAACTCGACGGTCCGACCTGTCTCCTCGGCGGCCCGGAACAGCGCGCCGGGATCCGCGAAGCCCGTGCCGGCGAGGGGTCGGACGAGTCCCTCGTAGCCCTGGGGCGTCCCGGTCACAAGGTCGAAGATCGGCTGGAAGACGGCACGGACACCGCCCGTGGCGGCGATGCGGGCCACGGCGGCCGACCGCTCAGGGGCGGATTGGCCGCCGTCGCCGTCGTGGCGGGCCGGATCGAAGATCGTCACGCACGTCCGCCCGTGGCGCTTGCCCCAATACAGCGCGGCGTCGGCCTGGCGGAAGAGCGCGTCCCGGTCCGGGCCGGTGATGGCCGTGGCGCTGATCCCGGCGGAGAAGCTGACCGCCTGCTCGTCCGGTGCGCGGCCCCGTGCCTCGAGGCTCGTCGCCAGCAGGCGTCGGACGAAGATCGCCGCGCCTTCCGCGTCGCAGTGAGGAAGGATGACGGCGAACTCGTCGCCGCCCACGCGGTAGGCGACGTCCGTCCGTCGGAGCGCGGGCTGGATCGTCGCTCCGAAGCTCCGCAACATCGCGTCCCCGCTCGAATGGCCACCGCTGTCGTTGACGGACTTGAAGGCGTCGAGATCGAGCAGGACGAGCGCGAACTGCGCGCCGTGGCGCTTCGTGATCTCGCACTGGCGCGTGAGCTCTTCCTGGAAGGCACGGTGGTTGCCCAGGCCGGTCAGCCCATCGCGCAGCGCCAACGCTCGCGCGTCCGCATATGCGTCCGCCATCTCGGACCGCGCCCGTTCCAGCCGCTCGACCGGCTCCAGGATCCGCCGCGCCACCCGCAATGTGAGGATCGCGAGGAGGACGTCGGCACCCGCGATGAGCAGGCCCGGGATGAGGATCTGGTCACCCCGGCCGATGGTGGTCGCGTAGACGACCGGGATCGCGATCGCCAGCGGGATCATGAACGTCGCGGCGAGCGCGAGGGACAGGCGCAGCCGCATCAGGCGGACTTCGGTCGCGCCGTCTCGGGCCTGGTCCTGGGGTACGAGTTCGTCGGGGATGGGACCGCTCCACGGGGGTTTGGGACGCTCTGGAACGGTTATACGCATTCCCGACCCACCCGGACACACCCACGGAAGTACCGCAGCGGGCAGTACCCGACGCGCGGGATCAGGGCAGGAGGGTGGACCCGCGACCACCGGGGCGTAGAATCCGGGATGCGCGGCGGGAGGGTCGGGACCTCATTTCGCGGTCCCGGCCAACAGCAGAGCCGACTCGGGCATCTACTGGGTATGGCAGGTTTCGCGCCCGACACCACGATGGCGCTGACGACGGTCCGACAGGCGGCGGCCGGTGATGCCGCCTCCTTCGCCCGGATCGTTGCGGCGTACCACGCCGACCTGATGCGCGTCGCCTACGTCATCGCCGCCGGCGACCAGGACACGGCCGCCGACGCGGTGCAGGCCGCCTGGCTCGTCGCCTGGCGCAAGCTCGACTCATTGCGCGATCCCGACCGGTTGAAGTCGTGGCTCGTGGCCGTGGCGGCCAACGAGGCCCGGCAGCTGTGCCGCCGAAAGCGGGTGCGGACGTTGGCCCAGATCGACCTCGGTATGGTCGACCCCGGGGCGCCGGATCCGGCCGACCGAGCCGATGCCCTCGACCTCGAGCGGGCCCTTCGACATCTCTCGGCCGATGAGCGCTCCCTGCTTGCGCTCCGATACGAGGCCGGCCTCGATTCCGGGGAGATCGGCGCCCTCGTCGGCCGCCCCGCCGCGACCGTCCGCTGGCGCCTCTCGCGGCTGATCGCTCGTCTTCGGAAGGAACTCCGCGATGCCTGAGCTGGATCCCTTCGACGCCCGCCTGCAGGCCGCCGTCCGCGCATTCGCGGACCGCGTGGACACGCGCGTGGATGCCGCAGCGATGGCCGAGCGCACGATCGGTACGCGGCAGACCGGCATTCGGGCCGCGCTCGGCCGCTCCGTCCCGGTCCCCGTCTCGCTGCTCCTGCTGCTGGCACTCCTGCTCGCCATGCTCATCGCCTCCCTGGGCGGCGCCCCGTGGGACCGCCGCTTCGCCGTCGTCCCGGTGGCCACGGCTTCGCCGGCGTCCAGCGACACCCCTCTCCGGGCCGCATGGCCGCCACCCGCAACGGACGGCAAGGGTCCC
>JAOUEG010000205.1 GCA_029858845.1 Chloroflexota bacterium
GCCCTTCTCCTCGCAGCGTGCTCCGGGTCCGGGGCAACCACCGCGCCGTCGGCAGCGCCCGCGTCCGAAGCGCCCGCGTCCGAAGCGCCCGCTTCCGAAGCGCCCGCGTCCGAGGCCCCGGCGATCGATTACATCGCCTGCGTCGCGTTCGACACGGGCGGCCTTGGCGACAAGGGCTTCAACGACCTCGCGAAGAAGGGTCTTGAGGATGCCGCGGCACTCGGGTACACGACGTTCTTCAGTGAGGCCCAGGGGGCCACGGACTACGCCGCCAACATCCAGCGCCTGATCGACCAGGGCTGCCAGACGATCGTCACGGTCGGCTTCAACCAGGCCCAGGCCACGATCGATGCCACCCTGGCCAACCCGGAGGTCAACTTCGCCCAGGTCGATGCGACCTGGAACGAGGCGGGGGCCGACTTCACGCCGGGCACGGCCGACGACCTGCCGTTCCCCCCGAACTTCACCGGACTCGACTTCCAGATCGACGAGGCGGCGACGCTCGCCGGGTACCTCGCGGCAGGGTTCAGCGAATCGGGCAAGATCGGCACCTATGGCGGCCAGCAGTTCCCGGGCGTGACCCGGTTCATGGACGGCATGTACGCCGGGATCAAGATCTACAACGAGCGCAAGGGCACGACGGTCGAGCTCCTCGGCTGGGATGCCGCGACGCAGACCGGCACGTTCGTCGGCGGTGACAACCCGTGGGGTGACCCCGCCAAGGGCGAGCAGCTGGCCCAGACCTTCCTCGATCAGGGCGTGGACATCGTCCATCCGGTCGCCGGCGCCACGGGCAACGGCACCCTGAAGGCGATGCTCGCGGCCGGCAAGTACGGCATCGGTGTCGACACGGATCAGGCGATCTCGTTGGCGGAGTACGCCGCCGCGATCCTGACCTCGGCCGAGAAGGTCATCGACGTCGCCGTCCTGGACACCTTCAACAAGAACTCCGGTGGCGACACCGGCGGTGAGAACTACATCGGCACCCTCGCCAACAAGGGTGTCCGGCTCTCCCCGTACCACGAGTTCGAGGACAAGATCCCGGCGGAGCTCAAGGCTGAGGTCGAGGCCCTCTCGGCCGAGATCGCCGCGGGCACCGTCAAGGTCGCCGACTACCTGAAGTAGCGGCTACCGCACATCCGTCATCGAACGCCGCCCGTTCTCGGTCCCCGAGGGCGGGCGGCTCAGCATCCGAGGCACAGTCGTCGATGCATCTCGAGCTGAAAGAGATCACCAAGCGCTTTCCGGGCGTCCTGGCCAACGACCGCATCTCGATCTCGGTCGACCGCGGTCAGGTCCTCGGCCTCCTGGGCGAGAACGGCGCGGGCAAGACGACCCTCATGAACATCCTGTCCGGCCTGTACCGGCCGGACTCCGGTCAGATCCTGATCGACGACAAGATGCGGACGTTCGACGACCCCGCCGAGGCCATCAGTGCCGGGGTCGGCATGATCCACCAGCACTTCCAGCTCGTTCCCGTGTTCGACGTCACGGAGGCGGTCGCGCTCGGCGCGGAGACCACCACGGGCCCGCTGCGAACGTTCGATCGCGCGACCGCACGCCAGCGCGTCGCGGAACTGTCCGAGCAGTACAACCTGCACGTGAACCCCGATTCGAGGATCGAGGATCTCCCCGTGGGCGTCCGCCAGCGCGTCGAGATCCTCAAGGCGCTCTATCGAAAGAGCGACATCCTCGTCCTGGACGAGCCGTCAGCCGTGTTGACGCCGTTCGAGACCGAGGAATTGTTCGGCATCATCCGCGGTCTCGCCGATGGTGGGACGACGATCATCTTCATCACCCACAAGCTCAATGAGGTGCTGGAGGTCGCGGATCACATCACCGTCCTTCGACGCGGCACCGTGGCCGGATCGGCGGATCCCAAGACGACATCGCGCGAACAGCTTGCCAACCTGATGGTCGGGCGCGACGTGGAGCTGAGCGTCGCCAAGAAGCCGTCGACGCCGGCTGACGTCGTCCTGAGCCTGAAGGACCTCTTCGTCCGGGACGATCGGGGGCACATGGCCGTCAAGGGCATCAGCCTCGATGTCCGCGCCGGCGAGACGGTGGCGATCGCCGGTGTCCAGGGCAATGGCCAGACGGAGCTCGTCGAGGCGATCACCGGCCTGCGAGCGGCGGACTCGGGCACGATCTTGATCTCGGGCGTCGATGTCTCCCACGCGACGCCACGGAGGGTTTCGGACCTTGGTGTCGCGCACATCCCGGAGGACCGTAACCGCGACGGACTCATCAGCCAGATGACGGTCGCCGAGAACTACATCCTCGACGCGTATCACCGTGAGCCCTACAGCAAGAACCTCGTCTTCCACCCCGAGGCCGTCCGCCAGCGCGCGGAGAACGGGGTACAGGACTTCGACATCCGGACCCCCTCGATCGACACGGTCGCCGGCTCGCTGTCCGGCGGCAACCAGCAGAAGGTCATCGTCGCCCGGGAGTTCTCGTTCCCGGTGAAACTCGTCATCGCGGCCCAGCCTACGCGTGGGCTTGACGTCGGGTCGATCGAGTACATCCACCGGCGGATCGTCGAACAGCGGGACGCCGGCGCCGCGATCCTGATGGTCAGTACGGAGCTCGAGGAGGTCCTCGCCGTGGGCGATCGCGTCGCTGTGATGTTCGCCGGCGAGATCGTCGGGATCGTGGAGGGAGCTGAGCAGACGTTCGAGAACGTCGGGATGCTGATGGGAGGGCACGTCGGATGAACCGGCTTCGCCGCAGCCTGGGTCCGGCGGTCCTTCCGCTGCTGGCGGTCCTGACCGCCTTCATCGTCGGATCCATCTTCATCGTCATCACCGACTTCGATAACCTCTCGAAGCTCGGGTCGGACCCCGGAGCGGCCCTCGGCGGAGCGATCGGCACGGTGGTCGCTGCCTACGGCGCCCTCATCGTGGGCGCCTTCGGCGAGCCCGGCAACTACTGGGCCGCCATCCAGAGCGGCGGCGACCCCAAAGCGATCGCGACGGCGATCCGGCCCATCACCGAGACGCTGGTCGCCGCCACGCCGCTCATCTTCACCGGCCTGGCGGTCGCGGTCGCGTTCCGGACCAGCGTATTCAACATCGGTGTCGAAGGTCAGTTCATCCTGGGCGCATTCGGCGCCACCGTCGCCGCGATCGTCTTCTCCGAGCAGGGACTGTGGCCTCCGCTCGTGCTCCTCCTTGCGATCATCTTCGGTATCGCCACGGGAGCCGTGTGGGGCTTCATCCCGGGGTTCCTCAAGGCGCGGACGGGCGCGCATGAGGTCATCACGACGATCATGCTCAACTACGTCGCGGCACAGATCGTGCTCTACGGGCTGCGCTCCGACTTCCTCCGCCAGGCCGGCAGTAGCCAGCCGATCTCCAAGGTCCTGACCGTGCGGATGCCGCTGATGTTCCCCGACCTGCCGGCCATCCGGCTCCACTGGGGTTTCATCCTCGCGTTGATCGTCGCCGCCCTCGTCTCGTGGTTCCTGTTCAAGACCACCAAGGGCTACGAGCTGCGCGCGGCCGGATTCAACATGACGGCGGCCCGCTACGCGGGCATGAGCGCCGGTGGCGCCATCATCCTGGCGATGACGGTCTCCGGCGGGTTGGCGGCCCTCGGCGGAAGCATGGAGGTCCTCGGGACGGTCGGCCAGATGTCCAATGACATCTCCTCCGGCTTCGGGTTCAACGCGATCGCCCTCGCCCTCCTCGCGGGCAACCGGCCGTCAGGCGTCGTGGCCGCGGCCCTGTTGTTCGGCGCACTCCGGACCGGTGGCGGGTTGATGCAGGTCAAGACCGGGATCCCGCTTGACCTGCTGTTCTTCATCCAGGCGCTGGTGATCATGTTCGTGGCGGCTCCGCTGCTCATCCGGTCCATCTACCGGATGCCGGCGCGCTCGACCGCCGAGGTATCGCCGGTATGACCGCCGCCAGCCCCGCCTTCACGCCCCTCGCGACGGAGCTGGGTGTCGCCGAGCGCCGGGCGCTGCGCGACGCTCGGATCCGCGGTGCGATCTTCGCGGTCGTCGGACTGATCTCGTTCGCCCTGGCGAGCGGGCTCATGGAAGCCCCCTCCACGTTCTCCTTCTGGATCGACAAGCAGGGTGGCGATTCGTTCACCTGGGAGACCACCTCCGGTCTGCTGTGGATCCTCACCGGCGTCGCGTTCGGCGCGGTCGGGATCCTCCAGCTCGTGCGTGGTGCCTCCTTCCAGTGGCGACGTGCGCTGCTCCCCCTGCTG
>JAOUEG010000206.1 GCA_029858845.1 Chloroflexota bacterium
CCGGCGCCCCTTCCCGCGGCCCGAGCCTCCCGCCGGAGAGCGGCGCCGCAGACGATCACGGCGGACGGCGCCGAGCGGATGCGGTCGGAACTGGATGAGCTGATCCAGGTCCGCCGCCCGGAGGTCATCGCCCGGATCAGGGCCGCGAAGGAGCTCGGTGATCTCAAGGAGAACGCCGACTACACGGCTGCGCGCGAGGAGCAGTCGTTCTTGGAGGGTCGGATCCAGGCACTGGAGGCGCGGCTGCGCGATGCCGTGATCGCCGAAGAGCGTGCGGCCGGCATGCACGCGGACATCGGCTCCGTGGTGACCGTCGAACAAAGCGGTCTGACGTCCAGGTACACGTTGGTCGGGTCATCCGAGGCCGACCCGTCGGCCGGCCGCCTGTCGGTGGCGTCCCCGGTCGGGCGCGCGCTCGTCGGCGCCGTCAGCGGGGATACCGTCGTCGTGCAGACGCCTGGAGGGCCCGTCGCCTACCTGGTCGTCGGGATCGAGTAGCCCCGCCGGGCGCGCTTGGCGAGGTCACCCTCGGCCCACTCGCGGCGAAGGGCGGCTTCCGCGCTGCCCGTCAGCCGGGACCCGGAACGAGCTTGTGCTCGACGGCGTACAGCGCGGCCTGCGTCCGCGATGCGAGACCGAGCTTGCCGAGGATGTTGGACACGTATGTACGCGCGGTGCGCTCGGTGATGAACAGGGTGGCCCCGATCTCCTTGTTGCTCATCCCCTGCCCCAGGAGCCGCAGCACGTCCTTTTCACGTTCCGTCAGCGGCTCGACCAGCTCGTCGCCTGGGGACGGCCGCTGACGCATCCGCTGGGCCAGGATCCGCGCGACGGCCGGATCGAGATGGACCTCGCCGGCGAAGGCGCTGCGCACGGCGGCCGCCACTTCGTCCGCGTCGGCGTCCTTCAGCACGTAGCCGGAGGCGCCAGCCTCCAGGGCCGAGGTGATCTTCTCTTCCTCGATGAACGACGTCATCGTCACGATCTCGGTCTCGGGGCGATCCGCCTTGATCCGCCCGATGGCGGTGATGCCGTCCATGTTCGGCATCAGCAAGTCCATGAGGACGACGTCGGGCTCAAGCCGACGCGCCATCGCGACGCCCTCCGAACCGTCGGCCGCCTCGCCGACGACGTCGATGTCCGGCAGCAGGTCGAAGAACGTCCGAAGACCGGTCCGAACGACGGCGTGATCGTCCACGATGAGGACCCGGATCCGCGAGGTCTCGTTCACGTCGGCTCCTGTCGGGGCGCGTCGCGGTGGGAGTCCCGATCGACGAGCGGCAACGCATCGGAGTCTAGCAAAGCGGCGTTCGAGCGTGAGGCTCGATCTGGGGGTTTTGCGGCGTGTGTCGCGAGGGATTCGTGCCCAGCCTCGATCAGGCCAGCCGCCGGCACGACGACCTCGATGGTGGTCCCGCGGCCGGAGTCGCTGTCGCATCGGAATCGAGCACCCGTCCGCTCCGCACGCGCCCGCATCCCGGCCAGACCAAGGTGGTCATCCGAGACGGCCGAGGGATCGAAACCCTTCCCATCGTCGGACACGATGAGGTGCACCCCGTCGTCGGCACGACGCAGCTCCACCCTCGCCATCGAGGCCGCGGCGTGCTTGACCACATTGTGGAGGGCTTCCTGGGCGATGCGGTAGAGCGTTTCCTCGATCGCCAGCGGCAGGCGTTCTGCGAGATCGCTGTCGACCGCGATCGGCAACCCCACGCGAGCCTGGAGTGCCGCACCGTGCGCCTCGAGGGCCGGCAGGAGGCCGGTCTCCTCCAGATTGGCGGGCCGCAGCTCGAAGATCAGCGCGCGCATCTCGGCCAGCGCCTCCCGCTGCAGATCGCGCAGCTGCCCGAGCCGATCGCGCGCTTCGGCCGGGTCCACGTCGAGCAGCATCTCGACGGATCGCGATATGAGCGTCATCGAGAAGAGCGCCTGGGTGACCGAGTCGTGGAGCTCGCGGGCGAGCCGGGCGCGCTCCTCGCTCGCCGCGAGCTCCCCGGCCTGGCGCCTGAGCTCGCCCTGCAGGCGGACCTGCTCGCTGATGTCCCGTGTCGCGCCCTGGATCCCGGCGAACGCTCCGCCGGCACCGATCCCGATCGACCTGACGTCGACCGGCGTCCGCCGGCCATCGCGGCCTTTGAGCAGGAGGGCGGCCTGCGCCTCACGGGTCGGATCGGCCGCCAGTTCCGCCCAGCGTTCGGCGGCGATCGGCTGCGTCGACTCATCCACGACTGACGAGAAGTGGCTGCCCGTCAACTCCTCTGCCGTGAAACCCGTCATGCGCTCGATGGCCGCTGACAGGAACGTGAAGTTCCCGTCAGCATCCGTGGCGAAGACGACGTCCGGCGAGTTCTCCACGAGGAACCGGTAGCGCTCTTCCGACCGCTCCAGCTCGCGCTGCAGGCGCTGCCGCTCGCTGACATCCCTGACGGTGCCCTGTGCGCCGACCCAGCGACCGTCCTCGAACACGCCGGTGGTGGTCACCTCGGCCGCGAAACGGGTCCCGTCCCGGCGCTTGAGGACCAGGGCGTTGCGCTCGACGAGATCGGGATCTCGCCCGACGGCGGCATAGTGATCGACCGCCTCCGCCATCGACCCTGGATCGACCAGGAAGCTGAAGTGCCGGCCGATGATCTCGTCGAGAGGCCATCCGAACAGGGCCTCACCCGAGTCCGCGACGAAGGTGAAGTAGCCCTCGGCGTCGGCCCGCCAGATGACGTCCGGGGTGGTCTGGACGAGGCCGCGGAAGCGGGCCTCCTCGCGCGTGACCCGAGCGAGCAGGTTTGAGTTCGTCAGGGCGATGGCCGCCTGGTCGGCAAGGCCCTGGAGCAGGTCCAATTCGGCGGGTTCGAACAGCCGCGGCATGTCGGTCGATACCGCGAGGGTACCGAGGACCTCCCCGCCGGGGGCCCGGAGTGGGGCGGCGGCCATGCCCCGCAGCCCGAGCCGGTCGGCGACCGCGATATCGTCCGGCTCGTGCGGGATCCGGGGGTCGGCCAGGTAGTCGAACGTCCAGATCGGCCCGCCCTCCTGCACGGCGAGACCGTTGATCCCGCCACCGAGCGGGAACTCCATGGTCATCAACCAGTCACGCGTATCCTCGTCCCCGGATCCCTCCACGACGACGGGGACGAGATGGGCCCCCGACGGATCCATGCGGGTCAGGTGGGCGCCATCCGTCCCGAGCAGTCGACGGGCGTCCTCCACGACGCGGGCGAGCACCTCATCGGGATCCCGCAGCGCCGCGATCCGCGCGGTGATATCGCGAAGCGAGCGCTCGGTCTCCGCCCGTCGGGCGAGGGCGGCCTGGGAGTGTTCGAGCTCGTCGATCAGGCGCGCGTTGGTGATGGCGATAGCTGCCTGCTCGGCCAGGCCGCCGAGGATGGCCGCATCGTAGTCGTCGAAGGCGTTCGGCCGGCGACTGAACACCTCGATCGCCCCGAGCGGCCCGGCGTCCCCGACGATCGGAGCAGCGATCAGATCACGGATGCCGGCCCCGACCGCGAGCGAATCCGCCAGTTCGTCGTGCTGGAACTCGCCGGTGAGGTAGTCTCCGATCCGGATGACCCTGCCCTCCGCGACGGCCGTACCGGACACCCCTTCGCCGAGGCGCAGGCTGGTCAATTTGACAAGGTCGCGCTGCGCCTCGGGAACACCCGCGTCGTAGGCCCACTGGAGCGTACCGCTGTCGGGGTCGTACTGATCGATCAGGGCGCCATCGGCTCGCAGCAGGCGCAGCGCCTCGTCGACGACCCGCTGGAGGACATCGCCGGGCTCGCGCAGCACGGTGATCCGAGTTGCGATCTCACGCAGGGTCCGCTCCGTATCCGCACGACGGGCATTCTCCTCGCGTGAGCGCTCCAGCTCGCTGATCAGTCGTGCGTTCGTGATGGCGATGGCGGCCTGATCCGCGATCGCCTCGAGGACGGCCGCATCCCGGTCCGACCAGGCAGCATGCCGGCCGGTGAAGATGGTCAGCGCCCCGAACGGGCCCGCCTCTCCGCTGAGCGGCGCGGCCATCACCGACCGGACGCCGGCTCCCTCGGCCCACGCATCCGCTTCGGCTCCGCGCGGGAACCGCCTGTCATGGACGTAGTCGTCCGTCCAGAACGGCCGGCCGGTGAGGACGGCCTGGCCGGAGACCCCCTGCTCCAGCGCCGTGTCCGGCTCCACCGGCCGGTCGGATTCATCCGGGCGGCCGGCACCGGAGGCGTA
>JAOUEG010000012.1 GCA_029858845.1 Chloroflexota bacterium
AAGTAGATTCCGGCGATCTGCGCATCGCTGCCCCCCACGGCCTTCATCAGGCCGATCTGACGGATCTGCTGGGCGATGATCACGGAGACCGTGTTCGCGACCAGGAACCCGGACATGGCCAGGCTGAGGAGGCCGATCGCACCGAGCACCACGAAGACGGCCTGGAGCAGCTCGTTGGCCGGATGCTGGCCGGGCTCCGGGACGAGCGAGAAGGTCGCGGTGACGCCAGTGCGCTCGAGCCGGCTTCGAACCTCGTCGGCGATCGCACGGACCTCCGCTCGGGTCGCCCCCGGGTCGTCCACCCGGATCCGGAGTTCGTCGAACGCATCGTCCCAGCCAAGGTCCTGGAGTGTCTCGAAGGTGGCGTAGGCGTTGACGCGTCCGAGGTAGAACGCCGGCGTCGTGCCCGGCTCGTGGGCCAGGCCGGAGACGTCGAGGTCGAATTCCCGGCCTCCTGGAGCTCGCACGCGGACGACGTCGCCCGCAGCCACATCCATCAGCCGCAGGGCCGACCGTTCGAACGCGACCTCTCCGCGTCGAGGCGGGAATCGGCCAGTCTCGGGCTCCACCAGGTCGATGCGCTGATCCGCATAGTCCGGAAGCGCGGTGAGGAGCATCTCGCGCGAGGTCCCGTCCGCCTCGAGCAGACGGACGACGACGCTGCGACGGCCCTCGGCCTCGGCGATGCCGGGCATCGCCCGGACGACATCCACGACCTCGCGGTCGAACCCGGTCGCCGTGAAGATGGATGCAGCAGCCGGCCGGATCGCGGCGTAGCCCTCATTGAGGTTCTGCCGGAGCAGGGTGTCGGTGCCGGAGATCGTCCCGACCGCGAAGGCGCCCACGGCGATCGAGGCGACGACCAGTGCGGTCCGGGCGCGGTACTGGCCGAGGTCGCCGCGAACCTTGCGCCAGCGAACGCTACGGAACATGGCGATCGAGCCCGTCCGGTCCGTCGACGATCCTACCGTCGGCCATGTGGATCACCCGGTCCGTCCGCGCGGCGAGCTCGGTGTCGTGGGTGACCATGATCACGGTCTTCCCCGATCTCGCGAGGCCATCGAACAGCTCGAACACGGCGTCCGCCGTGACGCTGTCCAGGTTGCCGGTCGGCTCGTCCGCGACGAGCACCGGCGCATCGTTGGCCAGAGCCCGGGCGATGGCGACGCGCTGCTGCTGCCCGCCGGAGGTGGAGAGCGGGAGCTTGTCCGCCTGATCCAGCATCTCGACCTGCTCGAGCAGCTGCAGCGCCCGGTCGCGCCGGTCGCGGGTGGTTCCGCGGCCGGCAAAGTCCATCGGCAGCATCACGTTCTCGATCACGCTCAGCGTCGGCAGGAGCTGGAAGAACTGGAAGATGACGCCGACGTTGGCGCCGCGCCAACCGGCCATGGCCCGCTCCGAGAGTCGGCTCACCTCGGTGCCGGCCACCCAGACCTCACCCGCGGTGGGGCGGTCGATACCGGTCATCATGTTCAGCAACGTGGACTTGCCACAGCCGGACTTCCCGACGACCGCGACGAACTGTCCGGACTCGACGGTCATGGAGACGCCATCGAGAGCCCGGAAGGCCCCAGCGTCCGTCAGGTAGTCCTTGACGACGGCGCGGAGGTCCACCGGGTGGGATGGCCGGGACGCGGTCGCCGGTGGCCCGGCGACGGCGGGCTGATCGGAGCGGGACACGCAGACTCCATCGGTCACGTTGGACGAGCTCGGGATGGATCCATTCTATGAGCTATCCCGTTCGATACCCGCCGCGAGGCTGCGGTCAGGACGCCGGAGAGCGGAGTCGCGAGATCAGCCCGGGCAATCCGTAGCGATCGATGGCCCGGCCGAGCTTCGCTCCCATCCCGAACTCGTCGGCGATCTCCTCGTTGGTCGGGTCCGTGTGCTCGCTCCGCATGGCCCAGTACTGGGTGAGCTCCGGGCGCATCGCAACGAGGTACACGAGATCGGCGAAGACCATGTAGGCGACCAGTGCCGGATCACCGGTCGCGATGGCGAACCACGGGATCAGCAGGATCATCCCGGCCCAGCGCAGGACCAGGATGTTGCCGAGCACGAATCCGAGCGCCATGCCGAGGACGAGTGTGGCCACGACGGCGACCGGGTCGATGACGAGCAAGGCGCCGTAGATCGCTGTTTCGCCACGGCCCCCCACGAAGCGGTGATAGAGCGGCCAGTCGTGGCCGATCAGCCCGGCAGCCGCGACCAGCAGGTAGTAGGGCTCGCCCGGGAAGGCCAGTTCGAACGCGAGGGTGGGGAGCGCCACCTTGAGCATGTCCAGGGCGGCGGTCAGGACGCCGTAGCGGCGACCGACCTTCATCCGGACGGCGGTGGCGCTGACCGAGTCGCTGACGAAGGTCACCCCGTCGCCGACCACCGTTTCGATCTTCATGATGTCCGCGCTCGGGTCCACCCGGCCCGCCACGATCCGCGCGAACGAGATCGATCCAAGCAGGTAGCCGGTCGCGACCGCCAGCGCCATGGTTGTCGGCTCCATCAACGTCCTCCCTCGGTCGTGGTCTCGGGCTGCCTGCCTTCCACGGTGACCTCCCCGCTGAAGCCATCCACGTGCACCATCGTCCCGTCGGCGATGTCCAGGCACCCGGGCACGGACACGACACACGGGATGCCGTACTCGCGCGCGACGATCGAACTGTGCGACAGCATCCCGCCCGATTCGGCGACCACGGCACCGGCTCGCGCGAAGAGCGGTGTCCACGCGACGTCGGAATGCGGAGCGACGAGCACGTCGCCCCGCGCCATCCGGCCGAACTCCTCGCTCGAGCGGATGATGCGCGCGGGTCCACGGTACGTGCCGCGGGAACTCGGGACCCCTCGCAGCGACGGGGCCGCGTTCACGGTCTTGATCCGTGGCACATAGTCGTCCCCGAGGATGATCTCGGGCAGATCCAGCGATGCCGCGGCGCGGACCTCGGCCCGTCGGATCTGCACGATCGGCGCGGGAGCGGGTTCGCCGGTCCTGACGGACGAGCGCAGCTCGTCCAGGGTCAGGTAGAACACGTCGTCCGGGGCCGTCAGGGCACCACGCGCGACGAGCCGATCACCGAGGGTGAGGAAGGTCCTGCGGAACAGTTCGTAGCCGAACGTGTAGTGGAAGCTGACCGCCTCGCGCTGCTGACGGAACTTCGCCGCCCGTCGGAAGATCCGATGGAGGATCGGCCGGCTGAGACGTCCCGCCAGTGGCGCCACGTCCTCCCAGCCCATCGAAGCCGACGAGGCCGCCGGGTGTGTGTCGAGGATCATGCGGACCACGACGTCCGGCTGCTCTCGCCAGCGAGGCGTGGAGAAGTCGTTGCCGCTGTCACTGAGGTGGCCGAACCGGCTGAGGAATGCATCCACACCGGCCTGCAGGCTGGCCAGCTCCGGATCGGCCGCGAGGGCGGCGTAGCCTCCGGACTCCAGCGCCACGCGGTGATCATCGGGGAGGCCCGCCGCGATCTCCGCCAGTTCGGCGATCGCATGGCGCGGGTCGTAGTCATGGATCCCGGGGTAGCCACGAGCCGGATCCACCCGGGCTCCGTCGACGCCGAGCCTCTCGCTCCGCCGCCGGACCAGCGAGCCATACGCGTTCATCAACAACGGCGCCACGATGTTCGCGTACGCGGTCCGCCGGGTCAGGGCCATGAGCGCATCGACGCGCTCGAGGACGGCTTCGTCGTCCAGGGTGGCCGGGTCGATGAGGGCCAGATCCCGATATCGTTCCTGGAGTCGCGGAAGTTGGCGCTCGAGTCGGCGATCGAAGCGATTGAGCCGCCACGCCAGCCGCAGCATTCGGGGCGTGTGCCGCATCGTCGTGCGGGTCGGCCGGAAGCGCGGGCGCTCGCGCCCGGCCGGCAGGCCCAGGAGCAGCTCCAGGGACTCGCGGGGCATCCCGAGGGCCACGAAGATGTCCCCGATCGCGCCCATGTCGAAGTAGGCCCGGAACCCGAATGCCCGGGCGAGCCGATTCGGGTCGATGTCATTCGGTCCGATCGCCTCCGTGAACAGGTCCACCCAGGCCTGGTTGACGACCGGGACGTTCACGCTCCAGACCAGCGGCTTGATGATGCCCGGCAGGACCTCGCGGGCGATCCGGTTCGAGTAGATACCGATGCCCTCGAGCCCGGCGATGGGCCGGACCTGGACCCAGTAGAGCGACGTTCCGTCGTGCACCCACTCGAGGTCTGCGGGCTGACCGAATGCCTCGGCGATCCGGCGCGCCTCCCGGGCCACCTCCTCGATCAGCCCATGGTCCGTGCGCGGCTCCACGGGCCGTTCGGTCAACTCGCCCCATCGATGGATCCAGCGATCCGGCGTGACGCCGTCCTGGACCAGCGCATCGCCCCGCCCGGGGACCGCCTCGATGACGACCTCGTCCAACCCAGTCAGCGGGTTCTTGCTGAAGGCGACGCCGGAGACGGACGGCGTCACCATGCGCTGGACGATGACGCCCATGCCGATCGATCCGGGTTCAACGCCGGCGACATCTGTGTAGGCCGCCACCGACGGATCCCGCACCGATGACTGGACCGCCTCGACGGCCCGGGCGACGGCTTCCACGCCGATGACGTCAAGGTACGTACGAAACTGCCCGGCGAACGACCGGGCGGACCCGTCCTCGACATCCGCCGACGATCGCACCGCGTACGGCGCGTCCGGATCGAGGAGCCGCTCCAACTCGGTTCGCAGGACGATGCCGTCGGCGCCGCTGGGGATCACCCAGCCCGGCGGAACCCGGAAGCCCTCGCGGGCCAGCCAGGCGAGGTGCTCCGCCTTCCGTCCGGCGCCTGCCGGCAGGGGCCGGGCGGTCAGCTCCGCTACGGTCATGCTGCTCCTCCGCCAGACATGCGAGCCCGCAACGCCCGATCGTGGCCGGCTCGGGTCATCGACCGCACCGGCGAGTGCCGCCTCATCGGAAGACGAGGTATGGGGTGTAGTCCTCGAGGATGCCGAACTGGCCGTCGTAGACATACGCGAAGAAGTTCTCGAACAGGAAGATCCGCGGCGGGGCGAAGGTGAACACCACGAACATCGCGGCCATCACGACGATGGCGATGATGGCGATGGCGCGAACCCGCGACGATAGCGGGGCCCCGGTCAGTAGGCGATAGGAAACGAACTGCGCCAGGGCGATCGCGATCGCCGCCGTGACGAGCGTGCCGAAGAGGTTGCCCTTCCCGTAGATCGGCAGGACGATACCGACGTAGGCATAGAACGCCACGATGACCCCGGCCGTCACCAGCGCGAGGGACGCCGCCTTGGCGATCCAGAAATTGTTCACTCGGTGGCGCAGATAGGCATGCTGCACCACCGCGAAGGCGAGACCCGGCCAGAAGAAGAGCTTCAGGTGTTCCCAAGTCGACTCGTTCACCGACCCGAACGGCGCTGCGACGATCGCGAAGCCGGACAGTTCGTACAGGAAATGCAGGAACGACCCGGCGAAGAAGACGACCAGGCCGCCCACGGCGTCCCAGATGGCGACCCGGCGACGGTCGATCGTCGCAGGGTCCAGCCCGACGCCGTGGGCGGCCGGGTGGTCGCCCGCGGCGGTCAACGGTGGGACGTTCCCCGCGGACATGTCAGATCACCCCAACCAGGAACAGACTTCCCATCAACGCGATCATGGCCCCACCCAGGCGCAGGACGCTGGTGCCGTTGCGGTACTGCAGGGCAACCTCCCCGATGAGCACACCGATCAGGTGGATGGCGGCGGTGCCGATCAGGAAGCCCATGGCGTAGAGGGCCGGCTCGGCGATCGTCGGCGTCTCCACGCCATGGGCGTAGCCGTGCATGGAGCCAAAGATCGCCACGGCGCTCATCGCGACCAGGACCGGCATGCGCCGGCCGACGGCGATCACCGCGCCCAGCACGAGCACGGAGGCTGCGATCCCGAACTCGATGAGTCCCATCGGGATGCCGCCGACCAGGATCCCGAATGCGCCACCGACGGCCATGAACGTCACGAATGTCGCCGGTACGGTGAGGATCGCTCGACCGCCGATCTGGGTCGAGAGGATGCCGACACTCAGCATCGCCAGGAGGTGATCGGGCCCGAGGACCGGGTGGGTGACGCCACCGAGGAAGGACCCGAACCGGATCACCTCGTTCTCATGGGCGGCCACGGGTGCCGCGAGGGCGGCCCATGCAAGCAAGGCGAACGCGATCAGGGCACCGCGTTCCAGATGGGTGGCGGATCGTCCTCGTTCCAAGTGCTTGCGCTCCTCACATGCAACTCGCCTGTCATGGCGGGAGTGCCCGGTGATCGGCTCGGGTGATCGCCGATGATATCCGCACCGAGGGCTCCGGGCACCTGTCCCGATCCACGGACGGTGCGGGGACGCAACCCCTCCCCATCGACCGGGCTCTCGGAAGCGCCGACGAGCGCGCGCACGGGGCATTCACGACCGACGGCACGCGACACGCCGGTGGGTTGCCACGCATGATCGGTCCATGACCGCGTCATCGCCGCGACGACTCCCGGGTGGGCGCGTTCCGATCGTAACTTGGGCGACCGACCTGGACCACGTTGCGCTGGAACAGGCGACCAACGTCTCGAATCTGGCCATCGCGCTGGACCACGTGGCACTGATGCCGGATGCTCATGCCGGGTACGGGATGCCGATCGGCGGAGTCCTGTTCGCCGATGCCGCGGTCGTCCCATTCGCCATCGGCGTGGACATCGGCTGCGGCGTGGCGCTCGCGGAAACGGACCTGACCATCGAGACCCTGGCAACGAGCGAGCTCGAGGATGTCCTCGAGGCGATCGACCTCGGCGTCCCGACCGGGTTCCAGCGACTCCCGGCCGCGGTGGACCGCGACGTGGCCGAGGCAGCCCTCGAGATGCCGCGACCCGCGTCGGTCGCAGCGGCCTGGTTCGAGCAGTCTCTGGCGCAGCTGGGCACCCTCGGAGGCGGGAACCATTTCCTGGAGATCCAGCGGGACGAGACCGGGGCCATCGCCGTGATGCTCCACTCCGGATCGCGACACCTCGGCAAGACGATCTGCGACGAGTTCCACCGGCGTGCCCTTGAGCATGACCGAGCCGCCGGCCTGGAGATCCCACACCGGGAGCTCGCGTATCTGCCACGGGGCACCAGTGATTTCGACGGCTACTGGGCGGCGATGACGTTCGCGCTGCGCTACGCAGAGGTCAACCGCTCCCGCATGCTGGACGTGGTGGAACGCGCCTTCGCGGCTCACACGAAGATCGGTCGCTTCGAACGGACCGTCGACATCCACCACAACTACGCTGCTTGGGAGCATCACGCCGGCATGGACGGGCTGGTGCACCGGAAGGGGGCCGTCCGCGCCAGGGTGGGCGAGACGGTGCTCATCCCGGGGTCGATGGGGAGCGCTTCCTACGTGGGCGTGGGGCTCGGGGACCCCGACGCCTTCGAATCGTGCCAACACGGAGCGGGGCGGGCGATGAGCCGCAAGGCCGCGCGCCGGGCGAAGTCATCGCGGCAGGTCTTCGACGAGATGGCGGCGTTGGGCGTGGTCCTGCGATCCTCCGAACCGCGCGGTGTGGCAGAGGAGGCGGCCTTCGCCTACAAGGACGTCGACGCGGTCATGACGGCCTCCGGTTCGCTGGTGCGACCGGTCCGACGTCTGACGCCCCTGGGCGTCGTCAAGGGATGAGCCCGGCGATCAGGCGGCCAGGACCTCGCCGGTGATCCCCAGCGGCGCCGGACTGAGCAGGGCCGGCTCGACGGCGGCGTCCACGAGGTGGTCGAGGAAGATCGATGACCAGAGCATGCTCTCCTCCCCGATCATGATCCAGCGCGGACTGACCCAGTTCTGGCCGCGGGCGTCCATCACCTCCCAGTACGTGCCGTCCCGCTCGATCCACTCCACGTAGCGAACCGTCTCCCTGGCCGCCAGGACCGGATCGACCGTCCGCAGCACCTGCAGGTACATCGCTCCGAGGCTCGTCCAGACAGTACTGCCCTGATAGTCGGGAAGCACGTGACGGGTCAGCCAGACTTCCCGCTCTGGGCGTCGGCTGGTCTCGTAGCGCAGCGGATACGGATCGCAGAAGCCGTGCTCGTCCAGATAGGCGAGCGCGGGGGCGATGACGGCCGGATCGCCGATGACCCCCGTGTAGAAGGGCCAGACGTTCGCCTCGCCGGAGACGGTGTCGTCGCCGAGGGCATCGCGAAAGTGGTCATCGACCCAGAAATGGTCCAGCAGCAGCCGGCCGTAATCGCCGTCGAAGTAGCGTTCGAACGGGGATTCGAACCAGCCGGTCTCGGCGACCGTCTTGGCCAGCAGCGCCACCATGGTGTTGCCGTAGGCATTCGATCGATTGACGACGGTGTCGCGGTGCGCCGAGAACTTGCGGTCGGCCCGCACGAGACCGGTTGCCGGATCCACCACCCGGTCGTGGAAGTGGGCGACCTGCGACGCAAGCCAGGGACGGTGGCGCTCGACCAGATCCGTGGCATCCGCAGCGCGCAACGCGGCCAGGAACAGCGGCAGGGAATCCACCCCGTACTCGTAGACGTCACCGGGCCGATCGAAGTAGTGGATGGTGGTGGTGATGTGGCTGGCGCGCCGCTCCCAGACGTCGAGGGCATAGGCAAGCGAGTCGCGAACCCTCGTCCCGTGACCGAGCCGGACCAGGGACGGTGCCGAGAACGACAGGTCACGCGTCCAGAACATGTCGAAATGCCCGGGACTGGCGGTGAAGGTCGTGCCGTTCCAGCACGCATCGATGCAGGCGCGCATGATCGCCATCGCGTCCCCCTCGTGACGCGTATGGCCGCGGAACTGCCGCCGCAGTCGAACACCGGCGTTGTGCATGTACTCGGCGAGAACGGCCGGGGCGATCCAGGGAGCGATGGCCAAGGGATGTCTCCGGGAATGGGGTCGGCGCAGTGTACATGGCTCGCGCCGATGACGCGGCGATCGCCGTCGCAGCATGGCGGCACCTCGCGGCCCCGCCGATCGCCCAGAGGTACCAGTCGCCTCGTCCGTGCCTGTTCAACTTCAGGCGTGACAGGCGGCTCCCGGCCGTGTACCATCGCGGGCGTCACGGGATCGCCCGTGGCGAACATGTGATCGACTCGACGCAAACACTCGGACTCCTCTCACGACTGACGCGAGAACCCGAAAGGCTCGCGCCGGGCATCGAGAAGGAGTCTCTTCTTTTGTATACCGATAAGAATCTGACCTGCGCGGACTGTGGCCAGGAATTCGTGTTCACGGGTTCCGAGCAGGACTTCTACTCTCAGCGCGGCTTCACCGAGCCGCGACGCTGCCCCTCCTGCCGTGCGAGCCGCAAGGCGGCGCGGAACAGCGAGGGCGGCGGCAGCTCCTACGGGGGCGGCTACTCCAGCGGCGCCGGCAGCTACGGCGGTGGTGGCGGTGGCTACGATCGCGGCCCCCGGGAGATGTTCTCGGCAACGTGCTCGTCCTGCGGCAAGGAAGCCCAGGTCCCGTTCCGCCCGACCAGCGGCAAGCCGGTCTATTGCAGCGACTGCTTCCGAAGCCAGCGCGGCTGATCCAGCCGCAGGGGTGAGAGCCGTACTCCGGCTCAACGAACCAGCATGAACAACGATCCGGATCGTCAGTCGATCCGGATCGTTTCATGTCCGGTCCCCTGCCGGCGGTCACATCATCGCGTAGGTCTCCACGACCTGAAGCGTGGACCCGCCCCCGAGGACCGGGCAGCCCTTGGCCAACGCCACGGCCTCGTCGAGCGAATCGGCCCGGATGATGATGTAGCCGTTCATGGTGCCCGAGTCGTCGCTGACGGACCCGTCAGGGGCGATCTGCTTCTTGACCGCCATCGGGTTGCCACGATCGACGATCCTCGCGCCGAGCTCGTCGTACCAGTCCGTCCATGCCTGCATGAACCTGACACCTTCTTCGGGTGTTTCGGGCATCGAACCGCCGTGGGACACCAGGACGTAGTTCGTCATCGTCACGACTCCTGTGCAGGCGGTCCATGTGCCGCCGTCACCATCACGACGAACGACATCGGGGATATCGACAACCGCGCAACCGATGTTCGGCCCGGGACGGGCGTCGCACCGGAAGTCATCCTCGTGGACCGACCGGTCGTGACGGATGGCCCTCCCCAGGATCGGTACTCGGCGCCCATCATCGGGATCGAGGCCGCCGCGACGGACGGCGGCGCAGTGCCGAGGAACGGAGGTGCGTGATGCTCGCGAAGGTCGGCGACCGGATCGTCGTGGAGTCGGAGAAGATGGACGTGCCGCCGCGCGAGGGCGAGATCCTCGAGGTCATCGCGCACGATCCGCGGACCGAGTTCCGCGTCCTTTGGGACGATGGGCACGAGAGCAGCATCCGCCCCGCGGCCGGCGCCTATCGGATCCTCCCGAGCGGCAAGAAGGTCTCGGCCTGAGATCTGCGGACCGACCGTCGCCCCGGCAGGCGGCAGCGGAGGGCCCGCCGACCTCGGCGGATCGGGGCCTGGACCGCCCGGGAAACCGGCCGGTCCTGCAGGACGTAGTCGATGGTGTCCATCACGTTCGCACCTGGAGACCATCGATGGGTCCGACCGCGCGATCATCGTTCCTGCTCGCCGTCCTTCTGGCCGTCCTGACCGCGGCGTCCTGCTCGAGCAGCGGGGCATCGAATGGACCGTCGGGGTCGGCCGCTACGTCCCGGGACGGGCTGTACGGCGGATCGACGACCGAACCGCCAGTGGCAGCAGCCACGGAGGAGCCGACCACTGCTCCCGGCGGGGCGTCGATCATGCTTGCCGACGGAGCACTCGGTTCGATCCTCGTGGACGCCGAGGGCCGGACGCTCTACGGCTTCACGGTGGATGTCGACGGGAAGTCCGCATGCTACGACGGGTGTGCCGCGACCTGGCCTCCGCTCGTCGTCGACGGGCCGGCCTCCGTCGGCGACGGACTTGACGGCACGCTCCTATCCACCGTGCCCCGCACGGACGGGACGACGCAGGTCAAGTACGGCGAGTGGCCGCTCTACTACTTCGCCGCCGATGCGTCAGCGGGCGACACGAAGGGCCAGGGCATCAACGATGTCTGGTACGTGGTCGCGGCAGACGGCTCGCTGATCGGCCGCTAGATCCGACGACCTCTCACTCGAGCGGCTGCCTGGCCTCGGGACGGGCGGCCGCTCGATCCTGCTGCGGGCGGACCGGGATCCCCCCAGGCCGCCCGCGGGACCGTCAACCGCGGAGCGCCCTGGCTCGGTCCTTGAGGATCTGACTGGCGGCCAGCTTGCCCGGGCCACCGGTGACACAGCCGCCCGGGTGGGTCCCGGATCCGCACTGGTAGTAGCCGTCGATCGGGGTTCGGTACTGCGACCAGCCCGGGGCGGGCCGGAAGAAGAACATCTGGGGCGCAAAGAACTCACCCGCGAAGATGTTGCCCTCGGACAGCCCCACCGTCCGCTCGATGTGGAGCGGGGTGACCACCTCACGCTGGAGCACGAGGTCGCTGAAGCCGGGAAAGAACGACTCGAGCGTGCGCTGCACCGTGTCGCCCAGGTTCTCCTTCTCGGAATCCCAGTCGCTCTCGCGCAGGTGATACGGGGTGTAGTGGATGAAACAGCTCATGACGTGCTTGCCCGGGGGCGCCATGTCCGGATCGATGGTCGACTGGATGGCGCCATCGATATACGGACGCGAGCTATACCAGCCGTACTTGCCCTCGTCGAACGCTCGCTCGAGGTAGTCGATCGACGGGCCGATGTTGGTGAATCCGCGGAAGATGTCGCTGCGGCCCGGGAGTGCCGGGTACTCGGGAAGTCCATCCAGCGCGAAGTTGACCTTGGACGACGTGCCCTGGAAGCGGAAGCGTCGGATGCTCTCCACGAGATCGTCCGGCAGCTCGCGGGGGTCGACCATCTCCAGGAACGTGCGGCGCGGATCCAGGGCACTGACCACGGTGTCGGCGTAGAACTCGGTACCGTCGGTCAGGGCGACGCCGGTCGTCCGGCCGCCCTTCGTGATCACCGCCTCGACCGGGGATTCGAGCCGGATCTCCGCGCCGAACGACGTGGCCGCGCGGGCCAGGACCTGGGTGAACCCGCCGTTGCCCTTCTTATGGAACGCCCACGCCCCGAATTCGCCGTCGTGTTCGCCCATCGAATGGAAGAGCAGCACAAGCCCCGAGCCCTGTGACCGTGGCCCGACCTTGGTCCCGATGATGCTGGAACTGGCGAGGTAGCCCTTGACGATCTCCGACTCGAAGTAGTCGTCGAGAAAGTCGGCCGCGCTACCGGTCGCCAGGCGGACGAAGTTGTGGAGGGTCCGCTTGTCCATGGACCGGAAGATCCCGCCGACCTGGGCCAGCGCCAGGAACTCCTCCGGATCATCGCTGAAGAGGTCGGGCGGGACCATGTCGAAGATCGGCTTGATCGCCTGGCAGACCATGTCCATGTCGTGGGCGTACTGCTCATACGCGTCGGCGTCGCGCCTGCTGTGGCGAGCGATCTCCTGCAGGTTCGCCCCGCGGTCCTGACCGAGCCACAGGTAGTCGCCGTTCTCCATAGGCGCAAAGGATGAGGACATGAGCAGGGGCATGAAGCCATGCTTGGTCAGCTCCAGGTCGTGGATGATCTGCGGACGAAGCAGTGACAGTGCGTACGAGAACGTCGTGAACCAGAAGCCCGGGCGCAGCTCCTCGGTGATCGCGGCACCGCCAACGAGGTGGCGACGTTCCAGGATGAGCGTGCGCAGGCCCGCCTTCGCCAGGTAGGCACCGTTCACGAGGCCGTTGTGGCCGCCACCCACGATGATGGCGTCGTAGGTCCGGTCGTCACGCGAGGTCGATCTCGTCGACCTCGCGTTCGACGCCTTCGTACGGACGCCCTTGGCGGTCGACTTGGTCTTGGTCCTGGTCTTGGTCGTCATGTCAGGCCGTCTTTCGCTCAGGGTTGTAGAGCGGCAGCCGAGCGACGTGCGCAGCGACCTGCTCGTAGTGGTGGTCCACCGTGAACTCGAGGTTCACCTTCGTCCCGAACCGCGCCAGATCCGGGCGGATGCGGGCGATGGCGATGTGGCGCTGGAGTATCGGCGAGTACATGAAGCTGGTCGCGTAGCCCACCTGTCGATAGTCGTCGTCATAGCACAGCCAGTCCTCCACGACCGGCGTGTGATCCTTGGGCGGCATGAGGCCCACGGCCGTATGGACGCGGTCGTAGTCCTCCCAATCCACCACCAGCCCGCGCATGGACCAACGCGAGGTCCGGTCGGCGATCTCGCGCTCCAGGGCACGTCGACCCACGAAGGGGCGCGCGTCGGCGCCGAGGTCGCGGAACATCCAGCTCCATCCGAGCTCGATCGGGGTGGACCGATGGGCATCGTTCCAGGCGAATCGACTCGAGTCGAAGTCGGCTTCCAGCAGCAGCAGCCCCGCCTCGATCCGGAGCATGTACAGCGCCGCGAGCCCGTACGGTTGAACGCCCTGACCCTGGACGCTCTCCCAGAGGATGTCCCACACGCGGAGTGCGTCGGGTGCCGGCACCCAAAGCTCGTATCCGAGGTCGCCGGAGTAGCCGGTCCGGCTGACGACGACCGGAGCGCCGCCGATCTCGCCCTGGACCAGACCGAAGAAGGGCGTCTCGGCGACCTGCGGCACCAACCGTGCCAGGAGGTCGCGCGACCGGGGCCCCTGGACCGCCAGGATCCCGAAGTCGTCGCTGACGTCCTCGATCCGCGCGTCGAGCCGCCCGATGCGATCCGCGAACCAGGCGAAGTTGGGCTCCGCGCTGGTCAGGAGGTAGGCGTCATCGGCCAGGCGCAGGATCACGCCGTCCTCGATGACGAAGCCGCGCTCGTCCAGCCAGCAGGTGTAGTGGGCCTGGCCCGGCGCGCACGTGCGGATGTCCCGCGCCAGGACCCCGGACAGGAATCGCTCGGCGTCGGAGCCGGTGATCCGGTACTTGTAGAGCGGGCTGGTGTCGAAGATCCCGGCGGCGTTCCGGACGGCGAAGTACTCGGCCTTGTCCGACAGCTGATAGCGGTCCGCGGCCAGGTGATTGGACCAGTGACTCCACAGGTGCGTCTGGTTGAGCGCGCTCGTGCGCTCATGGAACGGGGTCGTCCGGATCATGCGCTGGTCGCCCTCTCGTACGCGCCGTTGGATGACGACGCACGATATCCGGTCGGGCGCCCCCGGACCGTGCCGTCCTGCCCTGTGGGCGCCGACCGCACCCGGCGCCGGTCGACGGGCCGATCGACGCTTCCGAGACTAGGCACGCACCTCCTGGCGCATGAACATGACGTACGCGAGGGCGAAGCAGGCGACCGTCATGGCCACCAGTCCCACGACCTGTGGCCACACGAGGATGAAGCTCTGGTCCAGCGACAGGAGCGACGGGATCCGCTGCTGCGCCTGCTCATAGCCGCTGAGGGTCGCCGGCGTGGAGACGGTGCTGACCTGCGGGTTGAGAAGCGTCAGCGAGGCCTCGCGATAGAGGGTGTCAGGCAGGAATCGACGGAGCGTCTCCTGGATGCCGATGTTCTGGAGCTGCTCCTCGGCGGTGCCGGCGACGGGCGCCAGGATGCCGCCGGCGAGGGAGACGATGAGCCCGCCGAAGAACGTCAGCAGCAGCCAGGTGCCGAACCCGATGAGCGCGGACGTCGCCGCGCGCCGGATGACGACGGAGAGCAGCATGCCGAAGGCCAGCCAGAGCGACACGTACACGAACGTCAGCAGGACCCAGAGGACGATGCGGAGCACCTCGGACGCAGCAGGAACGATCCCCAGGCGGATGAGGCCGAAGGCGGCGATGGCCCCCAGCACGGATACCAGGACCACGCCGATGACTGCCAGCCCGGCCACGAACTTGCCGTTGATGACGTCATCGCGGTGGATCGGCTGGGACAGCAGCCGCGGGAGTGTGCCATCGGCTCGCTCGCCGTTGATGGCATCGAACGCGAAGGCGAGGCCGAGCAGCGGCGCGACATAGGCAAGGAAGCCCGAGACGGACGGCAGCGTGACCTGGTTGCCGACGTCCGGGGCGAGCCAGAACAGCGCGATGAAGACGGCCCGCGCGTCGGTGACCGTTGACGCGATGTCCCGGATGGAACCGGTGGCGAAGTACAGCGGCGTCGCGGCCGCCAGCCCCAGGACGACGGCGAGCACGACGAATCGGGCGGAGAGGAGGTGGTCGCCGAACTCCTTGGCGCCCACCACCATCCAGCCCGCGCCCGGCACGGATCGCTCGTCGGAGCGGGTTCGCGGCGACTCGACGGGCGACGCGGCCGGCGGCAGCGTGACCGGAGGAGCGCTCATGACGGACCCCCTTCGGACGCGGACCCGTGTCCGGCCACGGCCCCGGCGTGATCACCGGGCCGCGCTACGGCCTTGCGGTAGATGTCCTCGAGCGAGGGCTGGACCGCCCGGATGGATGCCAGCGCGAGATCCTGTTCGGCGACCACCCCGAGGATCACCGCCCGCATCGCAGCCGGATCGGCGTCCGCGTCGATGATGACGTTCCATGGGTCCCCGGCCCGCGAGCCGGCCGTGACCCGGGCGACCCCTGCGACCTCGGACAGGACGGCTCGAGCCCGCTCGGCCTCATCCGTCCCGGTCGTTTCGATCCCCACCTCGAGGTGACCGGCGCCCTCGCCGAATCGAGCCGCGAGCTGCGCCATCGACCCCTGGCCGATCAGTCGACCGGCCGCGAAGATCCCGATCCGGTCGCACACCGACTGGACCTGGTTGAGCAGGTGGCTGGAAAGCAGGATCGCGATTCCGCGCTCGTCCACCAGACGTCGCAGCAGATCGAGGATCTCGACGACGCCGAGCGGGTCGATCGCGGTCGTCGGCTCGTCGAGGATGAGCACCTCGGGATCCTTTACCAGCGCATCGGCGATGCCGAGTCGCTGCAGCATGCCGCGGGAGTAGGTGTCGACACGATCATCGGCGCGTGAGGTCAGGCCCACCTGGTCGAGGACCTCGTCGATGGTGTCCTCCGCGACGGTCCGCTCGATGCGATTGAGTCGAGCGGTGTAGCGAAGGTTCTGGCGCCCGGTCATCGTGCCGTAGAAGCCGACGCTGTCCGGCATGTAGCCCACACGCCGCTTGACCTCCAGAGGGCCACGTGTCGGGTCCAGGCCGACCACCCGTGCCTCGCCGGCCGTCGGTTCGGTCAGGCCGAGGAGCATCAGGATGGTCGTGGTCTTGCCCGCACCGTTCTGCCCCAGCAGGCCGAAGATCTCCCCGGCGTGGACCTCGAGATCGAGCCGGTCCACGGCGACCAGGTCGTCATAGCGCTTCGTGAGGGCGCGAGTCCGGATCCGGATGGAGTCGGTCGGCGCATCGATCCCGCCGGCGCCCGGATCGGCGGCGGCTGCGAGCCGCCGGCCGGGACGCCGCTTCGGCGCGATGCGCTCGCGCGGGCCTGCGCTCATCGACGACCGTACGTCCGGAAGACGTAGAACAGTCCCCCCAGGATGAGCACGATGAGCCCGAGGCCCACCAGCGCCCATATGGGCGACGTCTCGACGGTGAAGCGGACCGACGCACTGGCCGAGGCGCCCTCGGCCGAGGAGCTCCGGAAACTCACCGCGTAATCGCCGGCGACGGCCTCCCCCGACGGGGTGATGGTGGCCGTCACGGTGCCGACCTCGTTGGGGGCGATGGACGCCACCGTCTCCGGGTCGAAGACGACGGTCCATCCGGACGGCGGCGTTCCCGTGACCGTGACGTTCGTCATCGGGGCGGTCCCCGTGTTCGTGACCACGAAGGCCATCGTCGTCGCGGCGCCTGCGGATCCACTGGCCGAGAGCAGGTCATCCGGCGTCGAAAGCGTCGCGGAATACGAGCCCGTGATCTCGATCCCGAGGTCAGCCTGGGCGGTCCGCTCCCCCGCCGTTGCCTCGACGGAGATCGGGTACTGGCCAGCCTCCGCGTCGCTGGCGGCCGTCACGGCGACGGTGATGTTCTGGGTCGAACCCGATTGGACGACGGTGGATGCCGCCTGGGTCTCGCCGGTGAGG
>JAOUEG010000207.1 GCA_029858845.1 Chloroflexota bacterium
GAGCACGTCGACCTCGGGTCGGGCCAGCGACGGCATGAAACCCTGCACGAAGGCGCTGTAGGTCTCGTTGATCAGCCGCTGCGACTCGGCGGCGATGGTGTCGAAGACCAGCGAGCTCTTGCCCGAGCCGGACACGCCGGTGAACACCGTCAGCCGGCGCTTCGGGATCTCGACACTGACGTCCTTGAGGTTGTTGACCCGCGCGCCCCGCACACGGATCAGATCGTGACTATCGGCTGCGTGCGGCCCATCCGGCCGGGTGTCCGTCCTCGAAGCCATGACGTGCGGGTCTCCACCTGTGGGTCGGCTGGACGATATCGGGCGCAGGATCCCCCGGATCGGCGACCTGCTCGCCTCCGTGGCGCCATCTTCGACGGCACCGGCCGTCGGCAGCAGTTTCATCTGATCGCGGTTCGATCAGCCTCGTGAATCGATGAATCGCAGCCAGTTGCGGAGCTCGAGTTCCCGGATCTGCGGGTCGATGATGTCGTCGCCCACGTCGAGCTCCGCTCGCAGCTCGGCTGCGTCCGGGTCGGCGGAGAGCGCCTTCATCGTGGCGGCATAGGCCGCGACGGCAGCGACATCGGCGAAGAATCCTTCCCTCACCAGCGCCCTGCTCCTCGCGGCGATCAGTCGCGCCATCTCGTACAGGTTGTACTCGGGATGGTATTGGGTGCTCCAGTACGAGGCAGCCCCATCCTCGATGACGGCGGCCTGGACGGCGGTATGGCTGTTGGTGGCGAGGAGGGGGGTACCTTCGGGCAGGCGCGTCACCTCGTCCAGATGCATGATGAACGCGTCGAACACCGCCGGCTTTCCCGCCAGCATCGGCGAAGTCCGGGCAGCGTCGGTCAAGCGGATGTCGCGGGCGATGCCCCACTCGCGACCGCGAGGGTTCGCGGCCACCTCGCCTCCGGCCACCAGCGACGCGAGCTGGAGACCCCAGCAGCTTCCCCAGCTGACGGCCCCTTCCCGCATCAGTGCTCTCGCGAAGGAGATCTGCGCAGCCACCCGGGGGTCGTCCATGTTGTAGACGGTGAGATCCGAACCCGTCCAGATGAATCCATCGAAGTCGCCGATGGACGTGCCGGGTGGCAGCGCGAAGCCCGGGTCGGCGACGTACACGATCTCCGAGCTCGCGTTGGGGGCCTCCCTCCGCAGGAAGTCCTTGAACAGGTCGTGGGGGTGACCAACGTCGGATCGGTCGAAGTTGTCGCGGCTGGCCGCCGGATAGCAGTTGACGATGCAGAACCGGTGCGGCGCCGTGGTGGTGGGTGACGTCATCTTCGTGCCACTCGCTGCGGGAAATCGGTGATCAGACCGGTGATGCCGATCTCGACGAGCCGAGAGATGGTCGCATCATCGTTGACAGGGTAGGGGTTGAGGCGGATCCCGCGGCCAAGCTGTTCCGCGATCTGATCGATCGAGACGCGGGTGATCCGAGGATTGAACGTGTCGAAGAACGGGTCGCTGAAGTCGATGGGGTCCTCGGGGAAGAGGCCCAGGATGGCCTGGACCTGGAAGTCCGGCCGGCGGTGTTTCAAGGTCTTCAGCCAGGCGTGCCGGGCCGACGAGAACAGGACATGATCGGGCCCGATCCCGACCTCGTCCGCGAGCGCGAGGACGGCGCCGACCACATCGAAACCATCCTTGGGTCTGGGCTGGGCCTTGAGCTCGAGGTTGAGGAACCAGTCCAGCTCGAGCGTCAGCTCGAAAGCCTCACGAAGCGTGGGGACCTGCTCGCCGATGTAGGCGGATAGGTCGCGTCGCTCGATCGCGCCGGCGGCGATCTGCCCGAAGGGATCGTCGCGCTCGAACCACGACCCGGCATCCAGTGATCGGATCTCAGCCAGGGTGTACGTGGAGAACGGTGCGGGAACGCGATCCGGGAACCTGTCGGCGACGTCGGTCGTCCGCGTCATCGCATCGTCGTGCATCAGGATGAGTCGATCGTCCGCCGTGACCGCGACGTCCGTCTCCCACAGGTCGGCGCCGACCGCATGGGCCCTTCTGGCCGCGACCAGGGTGTTCTCCGGAGCGAGGCTCCGTGCCCCTCTGTGGGCGATGATGGCGACCATACGGCTGTGTCGGCGCCTCCGGCCCGCAGCTGAGGAGTGGATCCTCTGCCCTCCGGATGCACCGCAGGCGAAGGTGATTGTAGTGGTGCCCGCTGATCCGCGAGTGCGCCACGAGCCGTGGAGGCGGCCCATGCAGATGGCGTTGGGGCGGCAGCGCGGATGCGAGCGCGATCAAGGAGCGCGCATCACGCCCCTGATGCCCTGGATCGCGTCGGTCGGGATGTGCCCTGCGCCTACCGGAGTCCGGCCACGTAGTCGGCGAGCGCGATGATCTGTTCGTCGCTCATGCCGCCGCGCGAGGCGGGCATCCCGCCGACACCGTAGCGAATGGCGTTCATGACGGTGTGCCGATCGGCGGCCGTCGTCCGGTCGAGGGGTACGCCGGACAGCCCGCCGTCCCCCGAGGATCCATGACACGAGGCGCACGCTGCTGCATATCGTTGCGCTGCGTCTTGATATCGCTGCGGCGCATCGATCGGTCGCTCGGCGAACCCCGTCGGGTGCGTGCTCCTCGTGCTGGAGCCACCGCATGCGGCGATTTGGCTGACAGCCAACAGGACGATGGCGGTCAGGGAAGAGATCGCGCGCCGCCGAGACACGGCCACCTCGCTTGGTGCTCGAATGGTCGTGTGGACGACCCGTCTACATGAACCTCGCGAGGGGCATGGTCGCTACGGCGATCAACACGAGTGCGAAGTCCACCCGCTCGAGCACGTCCATGCGACGGCCGAGGCGGGCCAAGGTCGTGGCCTGCGCCGGGGTCGGGGGTTGTCCGTCCAGCTGGCCGCTGATCTTGCCCATCTTGATGCCGGTGGGTGTGAGCCCACCCAGACCTACGGAGATAGCGGCCAGCGTCGCGACGATACCCAGCGAGATCATCAGGCCCCAGCCTGTCGTGAGCAGACTGCCGAGGTCGCCTGCGCGCATGTTGAAGGTGATGATCGAACCGGTCACGAAGACGATGATCGCGCTGGTGAACATGGCCGGTACGACGCGTGGCATGAGCGCCCCCATGACCGGTTTCTCGAAGTTGGGGCCGAGCTTGGCGAGCCGAGGCTTCAGGATCAGGACGGTGAAGAAGACCGAGCCGACCCAGAACACGCCGAACAGGACGTGGAGCAGTCGGACGATCGAAAGCCAGTCTTCCATCTGAGATTCCTTTCTGATGCTGTGTCGTTGACTTGGACGTTGGTCCCTGATCGTCGGCGGATGAGGTCGGAAGGTCTGGGTCCTGCCCCACCGCGCCCTGGTGCCCGGGGAGACCGGGCTGGATTTCTGCCATTGGTCACCTGTTTGATCCTCAACCTGGCTGTCAGTTCCTCCTCAGGTTCGGTGGGCCACGGCGTCCGAGCGACGATCGCCGGAGGGACCACCCGGATGACGCGATCCGGGTGGCCCACGGGAGACGTCGCGGCCGGCGCGTGTCGGCCAGCGTGGAAGCGCCTAGAGGCGCAGGCTGAGGTCGTAGCTGCCGTACGGCCCGTCCAGGAATGGATGGACCCGGATGTAGATCGTGCTGCCGGACGCGTAGGGGAGCGAGCTGATCTGCACGCTGGTCCGGTTGGTGGCCCAGAAGCCCGACGTGTCCCCGACCCCGAACCTCGCGTAGGTTGAGGGCGAGCCGCCCGACGTCAGCGTCGATTCGACGCTGAAGATGCAGCCGGATGCCGGACGCACGGCGTACCAGTCGTTGTCGGCGATGTTCGCGATCGAGCCCGAGAGCACGATCGTCCCGCCGCACGGCAGGTAGCCGGCGTTGACGGCCGACGAGAGGCTGTTGCCCACCGGGTCCGGATCGACGATGTTCCCGCCGCCGGATCCGGTGCAGGTGAAGGTGATCGTGCCGTCCGTCCCAACGGTCATCCCGACGGTGCCGAACGTCCCGTTTGGGAAGGTGCACGCCGAGGCGACGAGGGCAGGTCCGGCAGGACCGGCAGGACCGGCGGGACCCTGGGGACCCGGTGCGCCGTCCGCGCCGGCAGGACCGGCGGGACCCTGGGGACCCGGTGCGCCGTCCGCGCCGGCAGGACCGGCGGGACCCTGGGGACCCGGTGCGCCGTCCGCGCCGGTAGGACCGGCGGGACCCT
>JAOUEG010000013.1 GCA_029858845.1 Chloroflexota bacterium
TCCTCCCCGCTTCGAATCGGAAGATCCGAATCGACTCCCATCGCAGCCGCCTGCCCGACGGCGGTCTGCCAGCAAATGGAGCGGAGTCATGGGTACCCGAGACCGCAACCCGCAGGACGACGTACGCGCCCTCGGCGATCGGCCCGGGCTCCAGCGCCCCGCGATGCGCCCCCGCGTCAGCCTTCGAGGGCAGGCATCTCGTAGAAGCCGGGGGCGGCCGGCTTCAGCGTGGCGTTGTGGACCATGGTGAGCTCGCCGCCCGACGCCTTCGCGAGCCCTCGCCCGAAATCAGTCATCAACTTGTCGTGATTCCAGGTGAACCCCGGCCGCGCGATCGGCGCGAGCAGGTTCATCCACCACTTGGGCGTTTCGACGAGCCACACGTACGACACCTCCGTGCCTCCGGACGGGGCATCGGTGAGGAGGAACCTACCGCGACCGACGATGTCGCCGGACGAGAGCACGTCGATCCGGCGCGGGCGATCGACCTCGGCTACCTCGGTCGTGTACGAGAAGCCGTATCCGGTCGGCGACGTCGTGTGCAGCAGGTACCTGGCCCCGGCGCCGTCGTCCGACCCGGCCTCGCGGACGACGTCGAGGCTCTTCAGCCACCGCCACCACGCCGGCCACTGCTCCACGGCGCTGAGCGTCGCCCATACAGCTTCTCGATCGCTCGTCAGGACGTATTCGCTCAGGAAGTGATACCGAGCAGCCATTCTCACCCTCTCGTCGTCCGCCCGGCGAATCCCCGGATGCGGGCGCGGAGTGTACGCCGATGGCGCGCTTCTCGCCGGGCGGCCTACGTCGTGGCGACCGGCGTCGGCGCGTGGGCGACGGGCAACTCGACGATCGTCCTGATCTGCTCCGGCGGCGTGTCGCCCGGGCTCAGGTAGACCTCGCGCGGCGGTCCCGTCACGACGAAGTCGTGGGCACCGAGCCAGGCCGTCAACGCTCCGTGGGCAGCCGCCACCGTGTCGTACGGCCCGATGTGCAGGAGCGTCGCGAACGTCCCGGCGGGCAACTCCCGGACCCGCCAGCCTGAAGGGGCGTCCATCGCCCGAGCCACCGGCGCACAGATCTCCACGTCGAACGGCTCATCAGCCTGGGGCATGCCGTGGTAGATGACGAAGGGCGGTCCTTGCGGCTCCCCGCCGCGGGCGCCCAGGTACCCGTAGATCTCTCCGAACGCGACCCCGATCACGCTGCCGATCTCCGACAACCTGACCGGTCGGCGGCTGGACATGACGAAGGTGGCCTCACGCCGCCCGACGTTGACCTCGTGTTCCATCGGTCGACCTCGCTCGATCCATCGTCCCGCTCGCGCTCGATGGGGTCATCGTCGTCGGTCGCCGTTCGGTCTGGCCAGAGCCAGACGGACCGAAGTCGGGAGCGATCGTGCTGTCCCTGCTGGGCCGGATCGCGTTCGCGCGGGCGGGACGCGCGGTCGGCCGGACGCCGCCGGATTGCCGGACCGGCCTCGTGCCACTAGAGTCTGCGCCCATGGGCAAGCACACGCCCGAAGAGCAGATGCACCAGCTCCTGACCGGCCATAACCCGGCGAGCGCCACGCTGCGACGGGTCTTCCGACGGGTGCCCAGCGGACCCAACTGCAAGATGTGCGCGGCTCCCTTCGGTGGGCCCGGTGGAGCCGTCCTCCGACACCTCGGCTTCGGCCGATACGCGGGCAACCCCTCATTCTGCGGCTGGTGCATCAAGGATCTCCAGAAGATGGGCGTCCAGGGCGCCGAGATCCCGGTGACTCTCCTCTTCGCGGACATCCGCGGCTCCACCGCGATCGGCGAGCGCCTTTCGCCGACCGAGTTCCGGGGCTTCCTCGACCGCTTCTACCGGATCTCGTCGCAGGCGGTCCTGGCCAGCGACGGCATCGTCGACAAGTTCGTGGGCGACGAGGTCATCGGGCTGTTCTTCGGCGGAGTCAGTGGCGAGCGCCATGTGGCCGCGGCGGTTGAGGCCGGCCGGAGCCTCCTGGCCCGCGCCGGGCGGCCGGATGCGACGCCGAACGGCCCGATCCCCGTTGGCGCCGCCGTACACACGGGGGTCGCGTTCGTCGGCTCCACGGCGACCGGTGATGTCGTCAGCGACTTCACGGCGCTCGGGGATCCCGTCAATACCACGGCCCGTCTCGCCAGCCAGGCGGTCGCCGGAGAGCTCCTCGTCTCGGTCCAGGCCGCCACGGCGGCCGGCGTCGATACGTCAGGACTCGAGCGCCGCACCCTCGAGGCACGCGGCCGCACCGAGCCGGTGGAGGTGGTTGCCATGCGGATGTCGGGTGAGCCGGGCGAGGCAGCGACGGAGCCGGGCGAAGCGCCGACCACGTCGCGATCTGCGTAGCGACCCCCGCGCGAGACCGGGGAGCGACCGGAGTGATCCGAGGCTGGGCCATGATGAAAGCCGCCGGCAGGGCCGACGGCTTCCGATCAGAACGCTCCGGCGGAGCCGGAGTCACTACCAGCGATGACCGGAGTCGATCACGACATCCGTGTCGCCGCGAGTCCCGATGGACAGGGCGCGGAGCTGGGCCATGAAGGGGGTCTTCATGGCTAGTACCAGCGCATTCCTGCGCCAACGGTGAGGGCCAGTGACGCCAGCAGCATCAGCGCCCAGGTGAAGCGCGCCAGGTTCGCCTTCACGATGTGCTCCTTCTCGATGAAGGTCCGACACTCTTGGATCGGCAGCCGGGCGGTCTCCCTGCGGAGATCCCTGGCTTTGCGTCCCCGCCTCGCGACGGGTTTGCCCTGGACGATCGGCCGAGCGAGGGACGAATGTCCCGTCTCAGGAATATGGAGGCCGTCGGCGGCGCTGCCGATGGCACGGAGGTACCACGAGCGAGCGTCGTTCGGGGGAGGTTCCAGGAAGCACCGGCCGGTGCCTGCACGCACGGCCGCACCGCGAAGCGCGCTCGCGCTCCGTGCCTGACGGAACCGTCCGGGTCAGGACCGCGCAGCGGGCGCGGCCACGCCGGGTGGCTTCACGTCCGGCGCCCCGGCCGATCGCATCGCCAGCACGATGGTCAGCACCACGCCGATCCCGATCAGGACGTCGCCGACGCTGAACACGTTGGCGAATGGCACCCAGGTGGGCAGGGCGAAGATGTCGGTCAGCGGCGCGAGGGCCGGATCCGGCATGACGGCACTGTTCGAATACGTCGTTGGATCCGCCTTGCCAAGCGAGGCCATGGCGGCCGGATCCGCCGGCATGTAGCCGCCGTTCGCGACGATCGCCGCGAGATTGCTCGCCGCGCCGAGGGCCAGCACCGCCATCCCGGGGATCGCGCGATTGGCCACGACCGCCGCCAGCACGGCGGCCGTCGAGGCCACGTAGATCGGCGGCCCCAGGTCCCCGACTCGCTCGCTCACCGCCTCGGAGAAGAGCACGACCTGGACCAGGAGTCCGGCCATGATCACCCACGCCCAGCGCAGCTGGAGTTCGGCCAGGCCGGCGGGCCGACCGCCCACGAGGAACCCCAGGATCAGGCCGATCAGGATGGCATAGAGGATGAACACGTCGCTCCCTTCAGGCAGGCTGTTCGGGGATCAGGTCGGATGGCTCATGGATGGGCCGGGTTCGGGGCCGATGGTCCAGCGTCGGCCGGCAGATCGCGGGCGTCGGACTGGATCAGTCGCCTCTCCACTCGACGTGGCGCCGTCGGCGGACGACGAGGCGAGAAGGATCGTGGCGATCGCGTCCGCGTGCCCGGGATGGGCGAACAGGAAGCCCTGGCCGTACTCGCAGCCAAGATCGCGCAACCGCTGCAGCTGACCCGGCTCCTCGATGCCCTCGGCGATGATCGTGACCCCAAGGGTGCGCCCCAGGGCCACGATCGCGCTGGCGAACGCCCATTCGTCTTCCTGGTCGGCCGAGCCGATGAACTCCCGCGCGATCTTGAGGATGTCCACCCGGAAGCGGCGCAGGTAGCCCAGTGACGAGTACCCGGTCCCGAAGTCGTCGATGGCGATCTTGACCCCGAGATCTCGGATCGCCTCCAGTCGCGACAGGGTGGTGCTGGTGTCGTGGAACATGACCGTCTCGGTCATCTCCAGGACGAGGCGCTCCGGCGGGAGCCCGGTTTCGTCCAGGATGTTCCGCAGGTCGTCGACGAAGCCGGGGTCCTGGAGCTGCTGGGCCGAGAGGTTCACGGACATCGCGAACCGGTCATCGGTCTGTCCCGATCCTGACCAGGCGATCGCCTGGCGGCATGCTTCGCCGAGGACCCAGCGCCCGAGTGGAAGGATCGTGCCGGTCTCCTCGGCGATGTGGACGAATTCGCTGGGGCCGATGAGGCCGCGGACCGGATGGCGCCAGCGGACGAGCGCCTCCACGCCCACGACCGTGCGTGACGAGAGCTCGACGACGGGCTGATAGAAGACGAGGAGTTCGCCACGGCCCAGGCTTCGGGAGAGCTCGCCGCTGAATTCGTGACGAGCGACGATTTCGGCGTGCATGGTCGGCTCGAAGACGGAGACCCGGCCCTTGCCGGCGGCCTTCGCCGTGTACATCGCGACATCCGCGTTGCGCAGCAGTTCGTCCGCGCGGACGGCGCCGACCTTCCCGGTTGCGATGCCGATGCTGGCGCCGATCCTGACTTCCTCGGTGTCGATGTCGAAGGCCCCGTGGACCACCTCGATGATGCGCGCCGCCACGCTGACGGCCTCGCCGAGCTCGGGATCCCCATCGAGCAGGATCGCGAACTCGTCACCGCCGAGACGAGCCGCGACATCGCCGGGGCGGAGGGCTTGCCGGAGCCGTCCGCCGACGTCGGCCAGCAGGCGATCGCCGGCTGCGTGGCCCAAGGTGTCGTTGACCACCTTGAAATCGTCGAGATCCATGAACAGGACGACCGGCATGCCATCGCCCGACCGGTCGGCGCGGTCTGCCCCCCCGGCCAGTCGATCGGCGATGGTCTCGAGGAAGAGGCTGCGGTTGGGCAGCCCCGTCAATGGATCGTGGTAGGCCTGGTGGCGGAGTTGCTCCTTGAGTCGGGACAGCTCGGCGAGCGATTGCTCGAGGTGGCCGTTCTCCAGGGCCACGGCTGCCTGGTTCGCCAGGGTCTCGAGCAGGCGCAGGTCGTCCTCGCTGAAGGTCGTGCCCTCGGTCAGACGGTTCGTGATGATCAGCGCTCCGATCGTCTCCGACTCACCGCGCAGGGCACTGACCATGCGCGTGGAGGGATGCCCGTCTGGATCCCGATCCTCGAGGATGAACGGGGTGGGGAACGAGCGGATGCGCTCGTGCAACGGGCTTGCGGCGTACCCGCCGTACGGCTGCATGATTTCCGGATCCCGATCGTGCCAGGACTGGGTGCGTAGCGCGTCGTCGTCCTCGGACCGCGGGTACAGCACCACCTCGGCGAGTTCGGCGCGGAACATCGTGCGCGCATGGCTCAGCAGGGCGACCAGCGTGGAATCGAGCTCGGGCGAGTGCTGCAGGATGCGCGAAGACTGGTAGAGAAGCTCCAGGCGCTCGTGCTTCTCGCGTTCGGAGACGTACGCCTGGTAGGCGATGAACACCATCACGAGGGGCAGGATCAGAAGCCACAGGAGGCTCGCGTCCAGCCACAGCACCGTGACGGCAAGGAGGGCGAGACTCGTGTTGGCGAGCGCGACCATGCTCCCGAACTGGATCATCTCCGGCAGCTTCTCGAACTGCGGGGCGCCGCCGGACAGCGTGATCACGAGGGCGATCGTCAGCGACGAGACGACGGTGGCGGACGCCGTGGCCGCGAATGCGGCGATCCACTCGCGCAGGCCCGGCTGACCGTCGAGCGACGTGACGGCGTAGACGATCCCGAGCGAGATCACGGCGACAAGTCCGTAGTTGGCGAGGTTGAATGCCGTCTTGATCGGCCGCTGGCGGGGGCCCAGCAGCATCGCCGCCCCGGACCCGATGAGGGCCGCGAGGATGTACTCGGACGGCGCCAGGAAGAACAGGCCGATCACGGCCGGGAACTCGCTCAGCGAGAACGAGTGCGTCTCGCGCCGGAAGTGGACTTCCACGACCTTGAGCTCGGCGATCATGAAGCCGAAGGCGATGACCGGCCACGGGATCCGGATCGGGGTTGCGTGGTCTGGCTGTCCGTGCAGGGCGACGACGTAGATGAGCACGGCCAGGATCGTCAGGATCCCGGTCAGCGTCCACACGCGGACCGGTGGCGGGACCGGCGCGATCCTGGCGACCAGCCATGCGGACACCGTGGAGCCGCGCCGGCGGAGCCACGTCGGGGATCGCGCGTGGCGGTGCTCGGCCGGCAGGACGGGCCCGTGGGTGCTGACGGACAAACCGAGATCCTTCCTCGGGGATGGAGGTACGTGACGTTTGTACCCCGGAGTCGTCAGGACAGCACCACGCCTGACGTACCGGGTCCCGGGGTGACCATCGGCGTGTCTGAAGGCCTCGCGCAGGTCCTCACGGCGGAGGACTGCTACGCTGTCGATCCCCTTCACCGCCACTCAGGAACACCGCGTCAGATGCCGCACCCCGCACCGCAGCCCCGCACGATCGTGGACAAGATCTGGACCGACCATGTCGTCACGCAGGACCCGGGAGCCCCGGCGGTCCTGGCCATCGATCTCCACCTCATCCATGAGGTGACGTCGCCGCAGGCGTTCACCGGCCTGCGCCAGCGCGGGCTGCGCGTCCGGCGCCCGTCGCAGACGGTCGCGACCGCGGACCACTCGATCCCGACGACGCCACGCAACCTCCCGATGCTCGATCTCCAGGCCGCCGCGCAGATCGGCCAGCTCGAGCAGAACTGCGCGGAATTCGGGATCCCACTGCACGGGATCGGGTCGCCGCACCAGGGCATCGTCCATGTCATCGGCCCGCAGCTGGGTCTGACGCAGCCGGGCATGACGATCGTGTGCGGGGATTCCCACACGAGCACCCACGGCGCCTTCGGGGCCCTCGCGTTCGGGATCGGGACGAGCGAGGTGGAGATGGTCCTGGCCACCCAGACCCTGCTGCAGCGCGACCCGAAGACGTACGAGGTCCGCGTGGACGGCCGCCTGGCACCCGGCGTCAGCAGCAAGGACATCATCCTCGCCCTGATCTCCCGGATCGGCGTGGGCGGCGGGACCGGCCACGTCTTCGAGTACCGCGGGGAGGCCATCCGGGCCCTGACGATGGAGCAGCGGATGACCATCTGCAACATGAGCATCGAGGGCGGTGCCCGGGCCGGACTGATCGCGCCGGACGACACGACGTTCGAGTACATGCACGGGCGCGATCACGTGCCGCACGGTGTGGGTTGGGATGCCGCGGTGGCGCGCTGGCGCGGGCTGCCGACCGACGACGGCGCGATGTTCGACAAGTCGATCACGATCGACGCGAACACCCTCGAGCCGATGGTCACCTACGGGACGAATCCCGGGATGGGGATCCCCATCTCCGCCGCCGTTCCGGCGCCGGACGACGAAGCGGATCCCTCGGCCCGCCGGGCCCTGGAGCGCGCACTCGAATACATGGACCTGCGACCAGGGCAACCGATCCTCGGCCAGAAGGTGGACGTCGTCTTCGTCGGGAGCTGCACCAACGGCCGCATCAGCGACCTGCGCCTCGCCGCGGCCGCACTCAAGGATCGCCGGGTCGCTGACGGCGTTCGGCTGATGGTCACTCCGGGCAGCGACGAGGTGAAGCGCGAGGCGGAACGCGAGGGACTGGCCGACATCTTCCGGGCTGCCGGCGCCGACTGGCGTGAGTCGGGATGCTCCATGTGCATCGCGATGAACGGCGACCAGCTCAGCCCGGGCCAATATGCGGTCAGCACGAGCAACCGGAACTTCGAGGGGCGCCAGGGCAAGGGCGGCAGGACGTTCCTGGCCTCGCCGCTGACCGCTGCGGCATCGGCCATCAACGGCGTCGTGAGCGATCCGCGGCAACTGCCCGGCATCGAGAGCCTCGCCGCGGTCGGGGGTCGCTGACCATGGCAGAGCCGTTCCGGGTCTTCACCAGCAAGGTCGTGCCACTGCCCGCTGAGAACGTGGACACGGATCAGATCGTCCCCGCTCGCTACCTCAAGGTGACGGACAAGGCGGGGCTGGCCGATGCCCTCTTCCGCGACTGGCGCTTCGACGAGGACGGATCGCTGAAGGATCCGCCCTTCATCCTCGACCGACCGGGCATGGGCGGGCGCGGGATCATGCTCGTGGGGGACAACTTCGGCTGTGGCTCGTCGCGCGAGCACGCGCCGTGGGCACTGACCGCCTGGGGTGTCCGCGCGATCCTGTCCACCTCGTACGCCGACATCTTCCGCAGCAACAGCCTCAAGAACGGCGTGCTGCCGATCGTGGTCCCGCCGCAAGTCCACGCGCGTCTGTGGGCGCTCCTGGACGAAGACCCGGACGCCGAACTCACGATCGATCTCGCCGAGGAGGGCATCCTGCTGCCGGACGGCTCCACGATCGATTTCAGGATCGACCCCTTCGCCAAGCAGATGCTGCTCGCCGGGACCGACGAACTCGGGTACCTGCTCTCCAAGGAGCACGAGATGGCGGCCTGGGAGGCCGCGCACAGCCCCCGGATCGACACCGTCGCCGGAGTGCGCTGACCGACTCGCGGTCGCCTCCGGCGGTTCGGTCGCGCGCCGGCGGCGTCCGCGTTCTCGCCGGCGGCCCCCTCGCTCGACCTGTGCGACGATCGCGTCGTGAACCCCATCGACGTGATCGCCATCCTGCTCGTCATCCTGGCGGTCCTGCTCGGCTACCGGTCGGGAGCCCTGCCACAGTTGAGCGGGCTGCTCGGTGCCGTGGCGGGAGGGGCACTCGCGATCCTTGCCCTCCCGCTGCTGGCCGAACCGATCGGCGACATCCCGCCGGGATTCCGGCCGTTCGTCGTGCTGGCCGGCCTCCTCGTCGCGGTGATCCTCGGCGAGTGGATCGGCTCGGCCATCGGGCGACGGTTCGCGCGCGCGCTCGGTACGGGAGCGCTGAGCTCAGCGGACCGCGCGGCCGGGGCGTTCGTCGGTGCGGCTCAGGCGCTGCTCATCGTCTGGCTGGCCGGGGGCCTGCTCGCCATCGGGTCCGTGCCGCGCCTGACCGATACCGCCCGCACCTCCGAGGTCGTCCGCGGCCTCGACGCCGTGCTGCCGCCGCCGACGGAGGTCGCGGCCGGACTCGGCGAACTCCTGGACACGACCTACCTGCCGGAGGTCTTCGTGGGGTTCGAGCCGCTGCCGAGACCGGCGGTCGATCGACCCACCAGCGCCGCCGTCCAGGCGTTCGCCGCGAGCGCGGCCGCGAGCACGATGCGGGTCACTGCGGCAGCCTGCGGGCTGGTCTCGTCCGGAAGCGGGATCCTCGTCGCGGACCGCTACGTGGTCACGAACGCCCATGTCATCGCCGGCGCTCACGGCGACGGGATCCGGGTCTCGACGGCCGACGGCACGCTGGCGGACGCGACGGTCGTCCTGTTCGACCCGGACTTCGACGTCGCCCTGCTCCACACGGACCGGATCGCCGCAACGCCACTCAGGTTCGCCAGCACGGACCCGGAACGCGGCGATGTGGGGGCAGCCCTCGGCTATCCCGGCGGCGGAGGCCTCAAGGTCATCCCGGCAGCCGTGACCGGTGTCTACGCGGCCACCGGCCGCGACATCTACGGACGCGATCCCATCCGACGCGAGGTCCTGGAGCTGCGTGCCGAGATCAACCGGGGTGACAGCGGCGGGCCGTTCATCCTCCCGGACGGCACGGTCGGCGGGCTGGTCTTTGCCGAGGCTCGCACCAGCGACGACGTCGGCTACGCACTTGCCCCGACCGCCGTCGCGACCAGGATCGCCGCCGGCCTCGGCCGGACGAGCGCCGTGACGACGGGCGACTGCGTGCGCTAGGGCAGCACATTCCCCACCTTGAAGCCCGCCGACGGTCGCGCAATCGCTATCCTGCCCCGGTGCGTTTCGTCCTGGCCAACCTCCGCGCCGCCTTCGGAGCGCTGCGCTCGACCGCCGACGACCCTGATCTGCGCCGGCTGACGCTGGGTTGGCTTGCCGTGTGGACCGGCAAGGGCGCGCTCCTGGTCGCCATCCTCGTCATCGCGTACCAGGCAGGCGGCCCAATAGCGGCCGCGATCGTCGGCCTCGTCAGCTATCTGCCGCATGCGATCCTGGCACCCTTTGCCGGGATTCCCACGGCTCGCTGGGCCGCGGAGCGCGTCCTGCTGGCCACGAACGTCGTCCGGGTCATGGCTGCGACGCTCGCGGTCCTGGTGCTCGCCATCGACGTCCCGATCGAATGGCTGTACGTCGCCGTGACCCTGGAAGCGGCCGCGGGTGCCTTCACGTGGCCGCTCCACATGGCGCTGCTCCCGAGCCTTGCCCGTACGCCGGCGCAGCTCGTCGGCGCGAACGTGACGTCGACCGCGGCGGAGGGCGTCGGCTCGACGGTCGGGCCGGCGCTCGGCGGCCTGATGCTCGTGACGGTCGGTCCCCTTGGGGCGGTGGTCGCGGTGGTCGCGATCTACGTCGTCGCGGTCATCGCGCTCGCCGGAGTGCGGGCGCCCCGCGTCGGGCGAGGGGATGGTTCGGTGCAGGCCGTGGTCGGACAGTTGTCGGCCGGGGTCCGCGCCCTGTGGCGGCTGCGTGGTCCGCGGCTGGTCACCGTCGGCCTCGTGCTCCAGACGTTCGTCCGCGGCCTGCTGACCGTCCTGATCGTCGTCGCCGCAATCGAGCTCCTGGGCATGGGCGAACAAGGGGTCGGGACGCTCGCGGCGGCCATCGGCCTTGGCAGCTTCGTCGGGGCGTTCCTGGCGATCACCCTTGCCGGGAGGGAGCGCATGGCGCCGACCTTCGTGACCGCTCTCGCCGCCTGGGGACTCCCGATCGCCGTGGTCGGACTGGTCGCCGCCCCGGGCGCTGCCCTGGTCGCCATGCTCGCGGTCGGGCTGAGCAACGCCTTCCTGGACATCTCCGGGTTCACCCTCCTCCAGCGAACGTCCACCAACGACAGCCGGGTCGCGGTCCTCGGCATCGTGGACAGCGTGACCAACGTCGCCGTCGCGCTCGGGGGGCTTGCGGCACCGATCCTCATCACCTGGCTTGGGATCCGCGGAGCCCTGGTCGTGACGGGGGCGATCCTGCCCGTCGCCGCCGTCCTCGTGTGGGTCTCGTTCCGGGCGGTCCAGGAGGGCGGGCCGGAACTCGTCCGGCGCTCGGCGCTCATCCGAGAGGTGCCGCTGCTCGCACCGCTGTCGCTGGCATCCGTGGAGCACATCGCAGACAGGCTCCAGCCGCTCCATGTTCCCGAGGGCGAGTGGCTGATGCGTGAGGGCGGGGTCGGCGATCACTACGTGCTCATCGAGCGGGGACGGATCGAAGTGTCCAGAGGGGGCGTCGTCATCCGGACGGAGGGACCCGGATCCGGCGTCGGGGAGATCGCACTGCTGCGGAACGTGCCGCGGACGGCCTCCGTGCGAGCCCTCGAGCCGATCGACGCCTTCACGCTCGATCGCACGTCCTTCATCGAGGCGGTGACCGGCCACGGTGCCAGCGAGCTGCTGGCGCAGGCACTCGTGAAGGAACGGCTCGAGGGGTCCGCAGCCTGAGCCTCGAACCGATCGCCGCGGGGCCTCGTCGATGAGCGGCGGATCTGACCCCTCGCCACGCCGGAGCCATACACTGGTCGCCCGACGCCCTGCAACCGGAGACCAGCGCCAGATGCCCGACCCTCTGCCCCACCACCCCTACGATCGACCGAGCGATCCGGCCAAGCGCCACTCCGCCGCCCTGACGGATGGGCCCGACCGAGCGGCTGCTCGCGCGATGCTCAAGGCCATCGGGTTCTCGGACGACGACCTCGCCAAGCCGCTTGTCGGGGTTGCGACGACCTGGATCGAGACGATGCCCTGCAACTACAACCAGCGTCGCCTGGCTGAGTTCGTCAAGGAGGGGATCCGGGCGGCCGGCGGGACGCCGATGGAGTTCAACACCATCAGCGTCAGCGACGGGGTCTCGATGGGCACCGAGGGGATGAAGGCCTCGCTCGTGAGCCGCGAGGTCGTGGCCGATTCCATCGAGCTCGTGGTCCGCGGGCATCTGCTCGACGGCGTGGTCTGCCTGGTCGGGTGCGACAAGACGATCCCGGGGGCGGCGATGGCCCTCGGACGGCTCGACGTCCCGGGGCTCGTGCTCTACAACGGCACGATCTACCCCGGGACCTACAAGGGCGCCCGGAACGCGACCGTCGTGACCGTGTTCGAAGCGATCGGAGCCTACCGGGCGGGCAAGATCACGCTCGACGAGCTGTACGAGGTCGAGAACGTGTCGTGCCCCGGGCCGGGGGCCTGCGGCGGTCAGTACACGGCCAACACGATGGCGACGGTGATGGAGTTCATGGGCCTCTCCCCAGCCGGACTCAACGGCATCCCGGCCGAGGACCCACGGAAGGACGACGCAGCGCGCCAAGTGGGCGAACTCGCGATGACCCTCGTACGGCACGACGTCCGCCCGTCGCGATTCGTGACCCGCGCATCGCTCGAGAACGGGATCGCCAGCGTCGCGGCCACGGGCGGCTCCACGAACGGGGTCCTCCACCTCCTGGCCATCGCCCACGAATTCGGTATCCCCCTGGACATCGACGAGTTCGGGGCGATCGCCGAGCGGACCCCGGTCGTCGCGGACATGCGCCCCGGAGGACGCTACACGGCCGCGGACATGTACGACGCGGGAGGCACCGGCCTGGTCATGCGTGAACTCCTGAAGCGCCCCGGCCTGCTGCACGGTGAGGCTCCGACCGTTGACGGACAGACGATCGCCCACATCGCTGCGACGGCGGTGGAGACGCCGGATCAGCAGGTCGTCCTCCCGATCGAGACGCCGCTCAAGCAGACCGGGGGGCTGGCCATCCTCCACGGCACGCTGGCCCCCGACGGATGTGTCGTCAAGCTCGCCGGTCACGAGCGGCGGCTCCACCGCGGTCCGGCGCGGGTGTTCGATTCCGAGGCGGCCTGCTTCGAGGCCGTCAGCGAACGGCGGATCGTGCCCGGCGATGTCGTGGTCATCCGCTACGAAGGACCGGTCGGCGGCCCGGGCATGCAGGAGATGCTGAGCGTCACCGCGGCACTGGTCGGCGAAGGCCTTGGCGATGAGGTCGCCCTCCTCACGGACGGGCGTTTCAGCGGCGGGACCCACGGACTGATGATCGGTCACGTCGCGCCGGAGGCCGCGCTCGGCGGGCCGATCGCCATCGTCGAGGAGGGCGATCCCATCGTCATCGATGTCGATCGGAAGGCGCTGGATCTGGACGTCCCGGCGGACGTGGTCGCGGCTCGCCTCGCGCGCTGGACGCCACCATCGCCCAATTACACCGGTGGCGTCCTGGCCAAGTACGCCGCCCTTGTCGGCTCGGCGTCGACAGGCGCGGTGACGACCGGACCGCGCATGGCTGCGAACCTCTCAGCGAGCCGATGATCCGATCCTGCGCCATCCGCCACCGAGCCCGCGTGTGACTCGCAGGATCCCGATCGGCATCAAGACCTCGCCCCAGTCGGTGGACTGGCCGACGCTGGAGGCCGCCTGGGCCCGGATCGGCGAGACCGATGTCTTCGACTCGGTGTGGATGAACGATCACCTGACGGACGTGTCGCGGGAGCAGCATGGCCCGAGCTTCGAGGCGCTCACGGCGATGGCGGCCCTCGCCCATCGCGTCCCCGGCAAGTGGCTGGGCCATGGCGTGCTGTCCGCGACCTTCCGCCATCCGGCCGTTCTCGCGAAGTCGGCGACGGTCCTGGACCACGCCACCGGTGGCCGATTCATCGTGGGGCTGGGGGCCGGATGGCACGAGGGCGAGCACCGGCCGTACGCCATCCCGATGCCGGACATGCCGGAGCGGTTCGACCGCTTCGAATCGGCGGTCCACGTCCTGCGGGCGCTATGGTCGGATCCCGCTGCACGGCCGCCCGGTGTGACCCGCCCCGATCCCTACTACCCGCTCGTCGAGGCGACCAACGAGCCGGCACCGCTGACGCCGGGCGGGCCCCCGCTCTGGCTCGGCGGTCAGAAGCGCCGCGGGATCGCGTTGGCCGCCGCCGTGGCGGATGGCTGGCTGCTCCCGGCCGTGCTGCCGGCCGCGTCCGGTCCGGGCCGCCCATCGGATCTCGCCTACTTCAGTGAGCGACGCGACGCGATCCTGGTCGCCCTCGAGGCCGCCGGCCGGGATCCGGCCGATTTCGACATCGCCGCGCAGGTCCCCACGGGAACGAGCCCGGAGCATCGTCGGCGTGCCGTGGACCAGGCGCACGAGGCCGTTCGACGCGGCGCCACCACGGTCATCCTTGGGATGCCGGCCAGGCTCGGCGCCGCGGGCGTGGACGACGTGGTCCGCGACATCGCGATGCCGCTCCGAGACCTGATCGGGGCATGACGGAACCGCGCCACGGGCGGTCGACGCCGGCGACCATCCGCGAGATCACAGACGAGGCGGATCTGGCGTCCCTGGTGACCCTCATGAATACGATCACGCCGGACAACCCGACCTCGCTCGAGGAGATCCGTTGGTCCGACGCCACGTACCCGGGGGCCACCCGGTTCCTTGCCGAGCTCGATGCTCGAGCGGTCGGCGTCGCGACGGTCGGGCGGATCTACGTGCATCCGCCCGACCACCCGGACCTGTGGGCGACGATCGCCGTCAAGCCGGAGGCTCGCCGTCAGGGGATCGGTGAGTCGCTGCTGGTCGCCGTGTCGGAACGGGCCCGGTCGGCGGGCAAGACCGGCCTGCAGCTGCGGACGTCCGAGGCCCGGCCGGAGGGGATCCGCTTCCTGGAACACCGCGGCTTCCGCGAGATCGAGCGCTCGAAGACCGTTCGCCTGGAACTCGCCGGGCTTGAAGTCCCACGAGCCGAGGCGCCGCCCGGGATCAGCCTGACGACCCTCGCCGACCGGCCCGACCTCGTGTCCGCCATCCACGCCGTCGCGCTCGAGGCCTTCGCGGACATCCCGGGCGGCGCCGAACCGGATGAAGCCGGAGACCTGGCCGAGTTCCGCGCCCGTGACGTGGATCGGCCGGGCATTCCCGCCGACGCGTTCATGGTCGCGCTCGACGCGCTGACCGGCGAGGTCGTCGGGTACGCGAGCCTGATGCTGGTGCCGGGCTCCACCACGGTGGCCTGGCACGACATGACGGCGGTGCGCCGCTCGTGGCGGGGTCGTGGCATCGCGACCGTCCTCAAGCAGCGGACCATCGCGTGGGCGATACGTTCCGGCCTGACCGCCCTCGAGACCGGCAACGACGAGGCCAATGGCCCGATGCGCGCGGTGAACGCGCGGCTCGGTTACCGGCCGCTCCCGGACGAGATCTTCTTCCGGGGACCGCTGTTCAGCGGCGTCGCTTGAGGTCCGCCAGCACCTCGCGGGCCGCATTGCGACCCGGAGCGCCGGTGACCCCGCCACCCGGGTGCGCGCCGGATCCCGCCAGGTACAACCCCTCGAGCGGCATCCGGTAACGGGCCCAGCCAAGCAGGGGCCGCCAGGCGAAGAACGAGTCGAGCGCCGGCTCGGCATGGAGCGGATGACCGCCGGTCAGGCCGAAGTCGCGCTCGAGATCCGCCGGTGTGATGACCTGCCGGGCTCGGACGCGGCCGCCCAGGCCGGGGGCGACCGTCTCGAGGGTACGCACCACGGCGTCGCCGAGGGCCTCGCGCCGGTCGTCCCACGTGCCGTCGCGCGGCGTGGTCGGCACCCACTGGACGTCGGCGGACAGCACGTGCGCTCCGTCCGCGGACGGGGCGATCAGCGATGGATCGACGAGTGATGGGATCGTCGCCTCGACCACGAGTTCGTCCGCGAACGTGCCGTACTTGGTCGCGTCGAACACGCGCTCCACCTGATCGATCCCGGTCATCCCGACGAGGATCCGGCCACGCAGCAGGCGCGGGTCGCTGGCCGCAGCCGGGAATCCCGGCAGGCCATCGACGACCAGGTTGACCTTGGCCGAGCGTCCCGGCGTCCGGATATTGTTGGCGCGCCAGCGTAGCGACGGTCCGATCGCGACGGGATCCACGAGCGTCGTCAGGAGCCGCTTCGGATCGAGGCCGCTGACGACGGCCCGCGCGCCGATCTCCTCGCCGGTCGCGAGCGCGACACCGGTGGCGCGCCCGTCCATCGAGGTCACCGCCACGACTTCCACGCCGGTCCGTATCTCGCCCCCCGCGGCACGGACCGCCGATACGAGCGCTTCCGCCAGGGCGCCGGGTCCGCCGGTCGCGTAGACCGTCTCCCCGGAGGCGCCGCCGTCGCTGGCCGCGGAATCATCCAGGAGCACCTTCGTCGTCCCGGCCGACCACGGGCCCATCGCCGTGTGACGCACGCCGCGCCAGGCGAGCGCCGCCCGGATCGCATCGCTCTCGAACGATTCGGCAACGAAGTCCGCGACCGACATCGCCAGGACCCGCAGGATCGTCCGGCCGTCGTCGCGACCGAGTCCCCGGAAGGTCCGGCCGAGGCGCAGGCCCATGAGAGCATCGCCGAACCCCGGCTCGCGGACGTCTGGCGGGACCTCGTCGCCGAGGTCCGCCAGGAACTTCGCCAGGCCTCGGACGCGCGCATCGAACGGCGCATAGGCGCGCGCGTCATTCTCGGACCATGGCCGCAGCGATGCCTGCGTCTCGGCCACGTCGCGCCACAACGTCACCGCGCGTCCGTCCGGCTGCGGCGCGAACGCTCGGACCTCCGGGGCGATCAGCTCCAGGCCGTGACGCTTGAGGTCCAGCTCCCGGACGACGGACGGGCGCAGCCGCCCCACGGTGTGCGCCACGGTGGGGACGCGCACCCCGGGCATGATCTCGCTCGTGTCCGCGGCGCCGCCGAC
>JAOUEG010000208.1 GCA_029858845.1 Chloroflexota bacterium
TCGCGGCGCTCCTCCAGGCACTGCTGGTCATCGGGCGAGTCACCTATGAGCAGACCAAGCTCGCCGTCCTCGGTCTCGGTGCGGTCGTTGGTGCCTGGTACCTGTCCGTGGCGATCATGGGCGGGGGGACGGATCTTCCGGATGGCCTGCGCATCGCGGCGGCAGCGTCGGGCGCAGGCTTCATCGCGGTCGCCTATGGCTTCGCTCGCGGCGGGGAGCGGCATCCCGCGTCCGTGGTCGGCGGACTCGTCGCCTTCGCCGCGTCCCTCCTCGTCCAGGTATGGCTCGGCGCGCTGCTGCTCGGAGGCTCGCTGACGGTGCCCGGGGAGATCGGCTGAGTGGCGTTCTGGCGTCGGATCTGGCAGCGGGACGAGTCCGAGGAGCTGGCTGCCTGCACGGCCCTGGACATCGGGACCGAGTTCGCCAAGGCGCTCGTCTTCGACATCGACGAGGCCGGGAAGGGGACCGTTCGCGGGGTCGGACGCAAGCGGCAGGGGCTCTCGCACATGCAGTCCGGGACCGTGGCGGACATCGCGGCGGTGGTGGACAACTGCGCCGTCGCGCTGCAGGAAGCCGAGGAGATGGCCGGCTTCCGTCCGACCCAGGTCGTCGTCGGGATCGCCGGCGAGCTCGTCAAGGGTTTCACGACGACCCATGGCCAGGAGCGCCGCAAACCGGACCAGCCCATCACCGAGGCCGAGCTGCAGAAGCTGATCGACAGCGTCCAGCGTGAAGCACTGCGTGAGGCAGAGCGTGCCATCACCTGGGAGACCGGACTCCCGCAGGTGGACGTCCGATTGGTCCACGCGGCGATCACCGGAGCCTCGATCGACGGCTACGCTCTGACCAACCCGGTCGGGTTCCAGGGCCGCCACATCAAGATCGGGATCTTCAACGCGTTCGCTCCGCTCGTTCACCTCGGCGCGTTGCAGAGCGTGGCAAGCCAGCTGGATCTCGAGCTCCTGGAGATCGTCGCGGAGCCATACGCCGTCGCCCGCGTGCTGGGAACGGACCAGGTTCGGCAGGCGGGCGCCCTCTTCGTCGACGTCGGTGGCGGGACCACGGATGTCGCCCTGGTCAGGCAGGGTGGCATCGAGGGAACCCGGATGTTCGCACTGGGCGGACGGGCGTTCACCAAGTCGCTGGCGGACCGGCTCGACCTGCCGTTCCCACGGGCCGAGGCACTCAAGGTGGACTACGCTCGTGGCCTGCCGGTGGATCAGCAGGCGGACGTCGCGGCCATCATCCGCGACGATGTCCGCGTCTGGGCCGCCGGGGTGGAGCTGGTGATGGAAGAGCTGTCGGCGGGCGATCTCCTGCCGGGCCGGATCTACCTCTGCGGCGGCGGGTCGCGCCTGCCCGAGATCGAGGCCGCGTTGAGCGCCGAGAGCTTCTGGAAGCAGATGCCGTTCGCCCGCCCGCCAGAGGTCACGATCATGTCGCCCGACCTCATCGAGACCATCTCGGATGCCACGGAACTCCTGGTGGACCAACAGGACGTCACGCCGCTCGGCCTCGCATACCAGGCGATCGAGCTCCAGACGACCGAGGACGCCCTCGACGCGGCGCTGCGGCGCGTCCTGCGCGCGATGAAGGTCTGACCCGATGGCCGACGGCATCATCTATCTCGACATCGACGACGAGATCACCTCGGCGGCGGCACGCATCCGGGCCACGGGCGGGCAGCGCCTCGCCGTGGTCCTGCCGTACGGTTCGCGGGTCGCGACATCGCGGATCAATTTCCGCCTGCTCGCGAGGGATGCGCTGGCGCACGAAAAGCGCCTGTCGATCGTTGCCGGCGAGGCCGCGACCAGAGCCTTGGCAGCCTCCGCGGGTCTCCCGGTGTTCACCTCGGTAGCCGAGTACGAATCGGCCATCGCCGCCGAGGTCGCATCCAGCGAGCCGGACGGCGACGCCGCCCCCGGTGGGGCGTCCGCCGGAGCCGCCATGGTCGGCACGGCGGCGGGGGCCGCCGCACTGGCGACCACGCGCGACGACCCGGCGTCCGTGCCCGAGACCGCTGCCTCCGTGCCACCGGGCGACGCCGGATCCGGCCCGGCGGTCCAGGCCGGCGCCGAGACGTCCGAGGCCGTGGCCCCCACCGTCATCCCACCCGATCTCGTGACATCCACCCGGGACGACGCCACGGCCTACGCCCCGGTCGCGCGGGTCGCTGATGGCGTCGGACCGTCGGTGGCCCCGGTCCCGCCCGCCGCCCGTCGACGGATCGATCGGACGCCCGTGATCGTCGGGGCCGCGCTCCTGGCCCTGGCCGTTGTGGTCGGCGGCGTCGCGGCGTTCCTGGTCCTGCCGTCGGCGACCGCGGTGGTCACGCCACGAGAGGAGTCGATCGGGCCGGTCGCACTACGGATATCCGCGAGCACGGAGGTGGACCAGCCGGACGTGGAGGCGGGCATCGTGCCGGCCGAGGTGATCGAGGTGGACGTCGAGGCCCAGGACACGTTTCCCGCCACGGGCGTGCGGGTGGAGGAGACGGCGGCGACCGGGACCGTGCGTTTCGTCAATCTCGACCCGACGAGCTCGAACTCGATCGCCAAGGGAGCTGAAGTCAGCACGTCCGCCGGGATCCGTTTCCGGACGGACGCGAAGGTCACCGTGCCCGCGGCCGAGCTCGTGTTCGATCCAGATGCCGGCAAGTTCACCGTCGAGCCGGCCACCGAGACCGTCAAGGTCACCGCGGTGGATGCCGGTCCTGACGGCAACGTCGCGGCCAATGCCATCACGGTGACACCGCGAGGCGAGGGCCCGCTGTTCCTCAAGGTCAGCAACCCGGATCCCACGACCGGCGGGGCTCGCCAGGAGTTCCTGCGAGTCACGCAGGAGGACGTGGATGCCGCGCTGGCTGCCCTGCAGGGGCAGCTCGACGCCGCGTTCGCGGATCGGCTTGATGACGCGGACCTGGCCGGCGGCGAGGCGACGGTCTTCCCCGAGACGGCCGAGCTGGGCGCGGCAACGGCCAACGTGGATCCCGAAACGCTCGTCGGGACCGAAGCCGACACCTTCGATCTCGGGGCCAGTGCGACCGGCACGGTCACGGCCGTGGATGCGGCGCCGGTGCGCCTGATCGCCGAAGCACGACTGGAGGCGACCGTGGATCCGGGCCACCAGCTCGTCCAGGGATCCAGTGAGATCACGGAGTCGCCGGCGGTCGTGGACGGCGACACGATCACCTACCCCGTGGTCGCGACCGCCCGCCAGGTCGCCATCCTCGATCCGATCGAGCTGGAGGCGCAGATCCTCGGGAAGCCGGTGGACGAGGCTCGCGACACCCTCGGGGCCTACGGCGACGTGCTGCTCGAGGTCTGGCCGGACTGGGTTGCCACGATCCCGAGCCTCGATGCCCGCGTCGAGGTGACCGTGGAGGGTCCCACCACCCAGACGCCGACGGGCGCGCCATCGGACGCCGCGCCGTGACCACGATCCTCGGGATCGATCTCGGCGAACGGCGGATCGGCGTGGCCATCGCAGAGCTGGACGGATTCGCCGCGAGACCGCTCACCACGCTCCGACGGAGCGGGGCCATCGAGGGGGACGCGGCTGCCATCCAGGCGCTGATCGACACGTACGAGATCGACGAGATCGTCGTCGGGTTGCCGCTCGAATCGGCTGGTCGTGAGGGGGTCCAGGCCGGGTTGACCCGGGCCTGGGCGGAGGCCCTGGCTCCGCTGCTGGAAGACGCCACGCCGATCACATGGCAGGATGAGAGGCTCAGCAGCCACGTTGCCGAGCAGCGTCTCGGCCCGATGAAGCGCGGTCGATCGGGAGGGCCGCCCAGTCGCACCCAGAGGGACGCCTATCGCGCCAGGGTGGACCGCGAGGCGGCGTCGATCATCCTGCAGGATGCCCTCGACGAACGACGATCGGGCGACGCCGCCCGTCCGACGCCCTCGACGACGATGGAGACCAGGACATGACGATCCGCTCGGGAGGGCGCCCCCGCGAGCCGAGGGGAGGCCGGTCCCCGCAGGCGCATCCCTACGCGCCGGACGCCTATGCCACGGAATACATCCCGGAAGGGTTCGAACCGTCGCGGCGCGGCTCACAGCGTGGACCGGGTCGCCGCCGAGGCGGCGGCAGCGGGCTGTGGGGCCTCGTCAAGTTCCTGGTGTTCACGGTGGTTCTCG
>JAOUEG010000210.1 GCA_029858845.1 Chloroflexota bacterium
CATCTCCTGCGCAGTCTCCGGGACGGGCGTCCACGCGGTGATGGGGATCGGCGGTGCGCCGGAGGGCGTCATCACGGCGGCCGCGCTCCGCTGCCTCGGCGGCGAGATCCAGGCGCGCTTCCGCTATCGGAGCGACGAGGAGCGGGAGCGCGGGGCGCGGATGGGGCACGGGGACGAGGACCGGGTCTACCGGACCGAGGACCTGGCCCCGGGCGAGAACCTGGTCTTCGCGGCCACTGGCGTGACCGCCGGCGACCTCCTCGAGGGCGTTCGCTTCTTCGGCGGGGGTGCCCGAACCCATTCGCTGGTCATGGCGTACCAGGCCAAGCAGGTTCGCTTCGTGGACACCGTCCACATGTTCGACCGCGAGCGCCCGCCCAGCGTCCGACTCTGATCGCGGGGGCCCGATGACGGAACGCGCCGCCTTCGCGACGGGCCCGACCGGCCGGTGACACCCGAACAGGCCCCTAGACTGGACGAGGCCACCGCGCTGGCCTTCGACGCCGCTGACCCGTTGGCGGCGATCCGTGACAGCTTCATGATCCCGGTCACCCCGGACGGACGACCGAAGGCGTACCTGGCCGGAAACTCCCTGGGGGTCCAGCCGGTCGGCGCCCGTGCTGCGGTCGAGACGGAGCTCGAGGCCTGGGCGCGCCTGGCCGTGGATGGCTGGTTCGCACCTGACCGACCGTGGCTGGACGCAGAGCGATCCATCGCCGACATGACGGCACGCCTTGTCGGCGCCAGCTCGACCGAGGTCACGACGGCGAACACACTCACCGTGAACCTGCACCTGCTCATGTCGTCCTTCTTCCGCCCCGCGGGGAGACGGACGGCGATCCTGATCGACGCGCCAACCTTCCCGTCCGACCGCTACGCCGTCGAATCGCAGCTCCGGCACCATGGCCTGGACCCGGCAACGGACCTGATCGCCATCCGGCCGCGGAACGGGGAGGCGACGCTCCGCCCCGATGACCTCGAGGCGGCGATGCAGGAGCATGGAGACCGGCTCGCGATGACGCTCCTGGCGGGCGTCAACTACGCGACGGGACAGGCGCAGGACATCGGCAGACTGACCGAGGCCGCCCATCGCGTGGGAGCCGTCGCGGGCTGGGATCTCGCGCACGCGGTCGGGAATGTGCCGCTGATTCTTCACGACGCCGAGGTCGACTTCGCGGCCTGGTGCACCTACAAATACCTGAATGCCGGACCCGGAGCCCTCGGTCAGCTGTTCGTCCACGAGCGGCTCAGCCGCGACGTCGACACGCCGCGGCTGGCCGGCTGGTGGGGCAACGAGCCGACCACCCGCTTCCTGATGGAGGAGCGCTTCGAGCCCGGGGCAGGCGCCGACGGGTGGCGGGTCTCCACACCACCCATCCTGTCGCTCGCCCCCATCGGCGTCTCCCTCGCGCTGTTCGACCAGCTCGGGATGACCGCGCTCCGCGAGAAGTCGGTCGCCCTGACGGCGTACCTCGAGACGCTCATCGACGGGCTCGTCCCGGAGGCCGAGATCCTGACTCCCCGGGACCCGCTCCAGCGCGGCGCCCAGCTCTCCATCCGCCTACCCGATGCCCGCTCGCGCCTGGCCCGGATCGAGTCCTCCGGGGTGATCGGAGACTTCCGTGAGCCCGACATCCTCCGGCTCGCGCCGGCGCCGCTGTACAACTCGTGGCATGACGCCTGGCGCGGAGCCGTCGCCCTTGCCGATACCCGGACGTGATCTGACGACGCCTCAGCGGCACGGGCGTCGTCGCTCTGGCTCCTGCCTGGAGTTGTATCCACTATGATGCGCTTTGCATACAGGACTAGGACGAGGACGCCCGCTGGATGAAGCTCGACGGCACGATCGACATCGCCGCGCCCGCCGCCACGGTGTGGGCGGTCATCATCGAGCCGACGGACCTGGCGGCATGCGTCCCCGGTGTCCGTGATGTCCGTCGGATCGATGACCGGACGTTCGAGGGCGGGGTCCGAGCCTCGGTCGGGCCGATCGACGGCGATTTCGAATTCCGCTCCGTCCTGACCCGAGCGGAGTTCCCGTCCGACCTGGTGGTCGAGGTCGAGGGCACTGATTCGGTGACGAAGAGCCGAGTCGTCGCGCACATCGAAGCCGCCCTCGTGGAGTCCGGCCCTGCGGCGACCACCCTCCGATACCGGGCCGTGGTCACGACCAAGGGTCGGCTCGCGATCATCGGCGAGATGGTCCTTCGGGCGACGGCAGGGATGATGATCGGTCAGGTGACGCGCTGCCTCCGGGCCCGGCTCGAGGCGCCGACTTCATGACGGATCCGGCAACCTACGACATCATCGTGATCGGCGGCGGGACGGCGGGCTGCGTCGTGGCCGCTCGCGCCAGCGAGGATCCCTCGCGTCGCGTGCTGCTCATCGAGGATGGGCCCGATCCCCGGCCCATCCCGGATGTCGTGGCCGACCCGAAGCGTCAATCGGAGCTGATCCTTGAGTCGCCGTACGTCCGGATGTACGACGTCGAGCGCCCCGACGGGTCGTCGTTCCCGCTCCTTTCGGGTCGGATCATGGGCGGCGGGTCGTCGGTCAACAACCTCGCCGTCGTCCGGCCGATGGCACGCGATTTCGAGACCTGGTCGGCGTACGGCGGACCGGACTGGTCGTACGACGCCCTGCTGCCGTTGATGCGCGCGATCGAGGCCGATCCCGATTTCGGCGACAGCCCCCTGCACGGCGCGGACGGACCCCTGCACCTTCACCGCGGCTACCACCTCGACGACCCGGCCGATCCTCCGGTCAGGGCCCTGATCCGCGCCGCCGGGGACCTCGGGCTGCCCCTCTGCCACGACCTGAACGTCCCCGCGCCGTACGGCGTCTGTGCCTCGCCCTACAACCTCAAGGACGGCCGGCGGCAATCGACCGCGGTCGCCTACCTCGAGCCGGCCCGCCAACGCCCGAACCTCACCATCAGGGCAGACACCATGGTCACCCGAGTACTGCTGGAGGATCGGCGGGCGGCAGGCGTGGAGACCCGCTCGTCCGACGGAGAGCTGCTGCAGGTGCGGGCGCCGCGAGTCGTCCTGGCGGCGGGCGTCTTCCACTCACCGCAGGTGCTGATGCTGTCGGGGATCGGTCCGGAGGAGGAGTTGGCCTCGCTCGGGATCGCGCCCAGGGTGCCACTCTCGGGCGTCGGCTCGGGATACCAGGATCACGCGGTCGTGTACGTAACCTTCCAGGGAACCACCGACCTGCGAGAGACCTACGTCATCCCCAAGGTCCGCCTCATCGCCAAGAGCGACCCGTCGCGCGACGTTCCGGACCTGCATGTCTTCATGCGACCCTCCATCCGGATGGAGGGGATGCCGCCCCTCCTGCCGGTGTCGCTCCATCTGCTCGAACAGCGGACGACAGGGCGAGTCCGCCTCGCATCTGCGGATCCGAGCGACCTGCCGATCGTGGAGCCCGCCCTGCTCGAGCACCCGGACGACGTGGCGGCGCTGCTCGGAGGATTCGAACTCGTCCGTCGCCTCACCGCCCATCCAGCCCTGGGAGCCTTCTACGGACCGCTCCTGACGCCGGCTCCGGACACCGATCCGGCCGACCATATCCGGGAGAGCTACATCACCTACTACCACGGGGTGGGCACCTGCCGGATCGGGCCCGCGGACGACGATGGAGCCGTCGTGGACCCGCGTCTCCGGGTCCATGGGGTCGAAGGTCTGTGGGTGGCCGACGCCTCGGTCCTGCCGACCGTCCCGCACGCCAACACCAACCTGGCGGCGATCCTCATCGGCGAGATCGCCGCCCGCGAACTCTCGGCCGGCTGACGGGCCCGCCGCGATGCGGATCGGGATCGGGTTGCCCACGCGCGCCGGCGCCATGCCGCCGGATGGGACCTTGGTCTGGGCCGAGCGTGCCGATCGTGGTCCGTTCTCCAGCCTCGCCGTGCTCGATCGCGTCGTCTTTCCGGTGCAGGAGCCACTGATCGCCCTGGCAGCCACGATCGGGGTCACGCAACGGATCCGATTGCTGGCAAGCGTCGTTCTCGCACCAACGCGAGAGACCACGCTGCTGGCGCGCCAGGCCGCCTCGCTGGATGCCCTGTCCGGCGGCCGCTTCACGC
>JAOUEG010000209.1 GCA_029858845.1 Chloroflexota bacterium
CGAGGCAGGATGAGCGCCGAGCAGCGGGCGGCCACCCCGGCCGTGGACTATCGGCCGTTCATCATCGCGGACGCGGATACCGGTCACGGAGGGGACGCCCACGTTCGAAACCTGATCCGGCGGTTCGTGGAAGCCGGGGTACCCGGGTACCACATCGAGGACCAGAAGCCCGGCGCCAAGAAGTGCGGGCATCAGGCCGGCAAGGTCCTCGTCGCCCAGGACGAGCAGAACAAGCGCCTGAACGCCGCACGGCTCCAGCTGGACATCATGGGGGTCGCCGGGATCATCGTCGCCCGCACGGACGCGGAAGCTGCCACATTCCTCGAGGGCTGCAGCGACGAGCGAGACCAGCCGTTCATCCTCGGCGCGACGAACCTCGCCGTCCCGAGCTATCGGATCGGCTACCTCGCGATCCTCCGACGGCTGCACCGGTCGGGTCTCGACGGGGTCCGCGGGCACCTGCTCTTCGCCGTTCCCGAGGACGAGTACGCCCGTGCCGAGGCCTGGCTCGAACGCGAGGGCCTGCTGTCCCTGATCGACCGCAATGCCGAGGCGGCCTCGTCCGGGGCTCCGCTGGAGACCCTGCTCGACGCCATCGATACCCGCTACGCCGAGGTATGGCAGGAGGGGGCGGGCCTCAAGACGCTCGGCGAGGCGGTTTCCGACATCCTCGAGTCACGCCTGGCGGACGGCGAGACGTTCGAGATGACGGCCCATGACTGGCGGACGTTCGCCGCGGGAGCCTCGTGGGCGCAGGTGCGAGCGCGCGCTCGCGACCTCGGCATCGTGGTGGACTGGGACGCCGAGCTCCCCAAGACCCCGGACGGCTATTACCAGGTGCGCGGCGGGATCGACTACGCGATCACCAAGTCGCTGGCGGCAGCCCCGTTCGCCGACATCCTCTGGATGGAGACCAAGACCGCGGATCTGGACGATGCGCGCCGCTTCGCGACGGCGATCCATGCGGCCTTTCCCGACAAGATGCTGGCCTACAACCTGTCGCCCTCGTTCAACTGGGACACCACGGGGATGTCGGACGACGAGATGCGGAGCTTCCCGGACGAGCTCGGGAAGCTCGGGTTCGTCTTCAACTTCATCACGTACGGCGGTCACCAGATCGACGGCCTCGCCGCCGAGGAGTTCGCAACCGCCCTCCGGGAGGATGGGATGCTCGCGCTGGCGCGCCTCCAGCGGACGTTCCGCCTGCTCGAGTCCCCGTATCGAACGCCCCAGACGCTCGTTGGCGGCGATCGCCTGGACGCGGCCCTTATGGCAGCGTCCGGCCGCACGGCGGCGACCAAGGCGATGGGCAAGGGTTCTACCCAGCACCAGCACCTCGTCCAGACGGAGGTGTCGCCGCGGCTGCTCCAGGAATGGCTGACGGCCTGGGCCAGGCGCTGGGATCGCGCGGAGGCGCCGCGGGTGGAGCTCCGGCCCCACACCGCGGGATCGGACCTGCTGGAGCTACGGGTGGTCGACCCGGACGATACGCAGCTCGCGGACGTGATCTTCGCCAGCATCCATGACCGCCGCGGTCGAAGCATCCTGTCCATCCGCGACCAGACCACCGCCGAGAGCGTTCGCCGCCGCCGGCTCATGACCCTGGTGCAGCTGTTCCTGATGCATCGCTACAAGGTCGAGTCGGTGCACTACCTGACGCCTACGGACGACAACGCCGCCCAGACCAGGCGCATGCAGGAGCTCGGGATCTTCACGTCGGTGACCACGGAAGTCGGCCACATCATCGTGGCCGACGTGGATCGCGACCTGGTCGAGCGGCTGGTCGAGCCCGATCGGGCCGAGCTCGGCGAGCTGATCGGCGGGACCATCCAGCCAGCGTCATGAACGCGCTGACGGGGGCAAGCTCGACGAAGCCTCGGCGAGACCCGCAGGGACGTCTCGCGCTCGGACTGACGTCTCGCGCACGGACTGACGTCTAGCGACCGGAGTGACGCCCCGAGGCGTAGACGATGGGAGCCCGGAACGCAAGGGCATCGGCCGGGAGCCGCATCAGGTCCTCGCGGAGGCGAGCCAGGAACCGATGCCGTTCCGACCGGCTCATCTCCTCGAACGTGCTGGCCTCGTCGAACTCCACGAGGAAGGCGATGTAGCTCTCGACCGTGAAGGCATACTCGAGTGCGGCGCCCTCGGCGACGACATCACGGAATCCGGCGCGCCGGAGTTCTGCCGCCGCGGTCGCCACGCTGGGCAGGTCGCCGCTGCGACCGTCGCCCTCCTCGTTCTCGAACCCGAACTCGGCCAACAGCGCGTCGAAAGCCCGGTCCGGGGCAAACGGGGTCCGGTCCGTCAGCCACGTTACGTAGGCCAGCGTGCCGCCCGACCGCAGCACCCTCCGGATCTCGCGCAGCGCCTTGGCGCGGCTGGGGACGAGCTGCAGCACGAAGGACGACATCGCGACATCGAAGGTGGCGTTCTCGAACGGGAGCTCCGCGGCATAGGCCACCTGTCCGCGGAAACGGTCCCGTTCATGGGCCGGCGACCGGGCCGCGATCGCCTCGGCCGCCTGGAGCATCTCGCGCGACGCGTCGACGCCGGTGATCCGGACGTCCCGCCACCGGCGCAGTGCCGGGAAGGTCAGGTTCCCGGTCCCGACCCCGATGTCGATCAGCTCACCGGCTCCGTGCGCGATCGCGGCCTCGATCCGGTCGAGGAGTGCCACCGCGCTCGGCGCCAGTACCGGCGCCCACCACCGCTCGTACCCCTCGGCCATCCGGTCATAGCGCTCGCCCTGATCCGTCACCGTCTCATCGTGCCACGGCAGAAAGGTCCGGACGACGTCAGCTCGCGGACGCCTCCTCGCCGCTCGGGCGCCGTGATGGACGACCGATCCCGAGACGCCTGAAGGTCCACATCGCCACCAGCACGAGCGCGCCCGCCATCAACACGATCGGCAAGCCGACGATGACGAACCAGATCCCCACGCCGGCGAGGGTCTGCACGACGTTGATCAGGCTGGCGGCCGCCTCGTCCACGATGGACGTGGGGTCCCAGTCTTCGCGGGCGATCTCGACCGCAACGACCGGCAGCCGGTAGGAGGCCGTGAGCGTCGCATAGTCGGCTCGATCCTCGAGGTCCTTGAGTTGGGCCGACAGCGCTTCGATCTCACCACGCACCTGCGTCAGCTGCGCCTGGACCTCCAGAACGTCAGAGATGCGGACGGCCTTCGCCGCGATCGCCTGGAGCGCCTCCTCGCTGGCCCGCAGATTGCGGATCCGGGCCTCGAGATCCGCGACGGCACCGGTGACCTCGACGGCCTGCGTCTGCTCCTCGACGACCTTCGTCGTCTGGCCATCCAGGTCGCGCAGCAGGTCAAGGGCGTCTTCCCAACGGTCCGCCGGGACGCGATACGTGATGACGGCGACCGGACGATCACCCTCGCCATACGTCTGCGAGGCGCCGATGTAGCCGCCCATCGAGCGGATGGCATCGCGAGCGGTCTGCAGGGCTGCGGGGACCTCCCGGACCTCGAGGCTGATCGTCCCGGTCCGGATGATCCGGGCATCGTCAAGCGGTGCCCCCGTGTCACCACCGGATCGCCCGGGCTGGCCATCCGGGCTCAGGCCCTCTCCGGCCACGCCGTCGACCCCGGGCTGCTCCACGGGGATATCCGGCGCGGGCGCCCCACCGGCCGTGGCACCACTCCCGGCGCAGGCAACGAGCGACATGGACAGCCCGAGGACGACGAGCATCAGGATGAATGACGGGGACGATGGTCGGATCGTGCGCATGGCCTTGGTCCTCCGGAGGGGGCGGCCCGCGGTCCTGGCGGCCCGAGGTGCACCGGTTGGACGCAGTCGGGGCCGGTCCGGTTTCCGGGCGGTGTGGCGGCCGCGCACCGTCGTACACTCGGACGATGGCCCTGCACCTTCCCGTCACGCCGCCGGTCGAGCCGATGCTGGCCAAGGCCTCGGATGCGTTGCCCGACGGGGATGGCTGGCTGTTCGAGCCCAAGTGGGACGGCTTTCGCGCCCTCGTGTTCCGCGACGGTGACGAGGTGTTCACCCAGTCGCGTGACCTCAAGCCCCTGGACCGCTACTTCCCCGAGCTCGCTGATCCGCTGCGGGCCGCC
>JAOUEG010000211.1 GCA_029858845.1 Chloroflexota bacterium
GCCGTGCCCTCATAGACCTGCGCCGGGTGCGACGGCAGGTCGGCGGCGAGCGAGCCCCACGGCCCAGGTCCCAGGTAGGCGGTGGCCCATCCGACATCGGTCGGCAGGCCCTGGCCGCTGCCCCCGAGGACCATCGTCAGCTTTCCGGCGCCCAGGGCGACCAGCAGCGGCAGCGCGAGCGCGTCCGCCCAGCGTCCGATCGACGTGTCCAGCAGTGACGCCACGTAGGCCGCGGCCAGGCAGCCGCCGACGACGCCCATCGCGAGGTCCATGCCTCCGACGGCGGGATCGAGCAGACGCGCCGGGTCGGGGCCGAAGGCGTCGAGATGCGCCAGGCCGTACCCGAGGCGCGCGGCCACCACGGCTCCGGGCACGGCGCCGACCGTGATGTAGAGCAGGTCCTCCGCCCGGAGGCCGGCCCGGCGAACCATGACGGCGGCCACGCTCAGGCAGGCAACGATGACCGCCGCGAGGGCGAGCGTCTGCCAGCGAAGGACGAATCCGTCGCCCAGGCGCAGCAGCGGATCGAAGTCGAAGGTGATGACGGCGACAGGCACGGTCCGCGCAGTGTATCCAAGCCGGCTTCAGGCACGCCCGAGCCCCATGCCGGCCGCCGTTTCACTGGGGTGGCGGGATCTCGATGGACGGTGAGGGTCGCCCGGGCTTGAGCGTCGCGACGGGAGGGGTCGGTCCTGGATCAGTATCCGACGGCCGGACACTGGGCATCGCGGCGGGCACGGTCGCTTCCGGTCCGGCCGGATCGGGGTCGCGACAGCCGCCGACTGCGAACGCGGCGGCAAGCATCAGCGGCAAGATCATGCGCATCTCGCCGGATGATGACATGAGGCCCGCGGCTTGCGCCGGCGGGCCTCATCGATGTTCCGTGACTCCTGGAGGAGCCGGAGCCTACTTGTTGATGTCGATCTGCATGAATCCGGTGGAGCTCACGCTCTTGACCCGGACTGTGGTGCCCGTGTCCGGGATGTCGACGGTGTTCCAGCCCGGCTGATAGCGACCCGGATGGGCCCCCGTGCAGCCATGCTGGTCGCAGTCCTGCCACGGATTCACCGAGTCGGTGAAGACCGGTACGGCCTTGCTGGCCGGGATCGTGCTCGCCACGCCGTCGTTGTGCAGCGTGAGCGCCGGGACATCGGTCAGCCCGAAAGTCGAGTCGAACGACTGGATGCGCGGTCGCATGAGGGTCCCATCGGCCCAATGCGTCAGCGTGGGATGGGCGTCGATCGGCAGGAGCAGGCCTTCGCCCGGATGGTCCCCGACGTTGTTGTCGGAGTACTGACTGTTCCAGTAACTGACCAGCAGACCCGATCGGTAGGAGAAGTGCTCCACCCAATCCGGAGCCGTGCTGGTGAAGCCGAAGTTGTATGGCCCGGTCCGCAGACCCATGTCGTAGCCGAGGTACTGGCGATTCTCCAGGACATAGGCGTTGAAGAAGCTCTGCGTCTCGGTACCGGTGGTCGTGCGGAATCCATCGAAGGCCCAGCCGGCGTCAGCCTCGGCGCCATCGAGCGGCTGGCCCGGGATCTCGATCGCATCGACCTGCAGGCCGGACTCGACGGCGGCGCCGTCCGTCCAGTAGCGGAAGCCGATATCGACCGTCTGCCCGGCATAGGCGGACAGGTCAGCCGTCAGGGCCACCCACGCCCCGCCGGAGTTGCCGGTGATGCCGTGCCCGAAGTTCTGGCTGTTCGGGTTGTCATCGGTCGACAGGTTGGTCAGGACCGACGTGCCGTTCACGGTCAGGTAGGCGTAGTCCCAGTCGAGTTCGATGGCATACCGCACCTTTGCATCGAGGACGAGGTCGCCCGAAGCAGGCAGGGTCACGGATCTGGTCATCGAGTTGTCGAGGTCGTTCCCGGAGCCGCTGTAGTAGTACGCCGAACCCTCGTACGGGGACCCCAGGTTGACGGCGACCTCACGGTCGGGCAGGACGATGAAGACACCCTGGGCCTGCTTCGAGTTGTGGAAGGCCGGACCCATTCGATGTGATGACTTGCTGCCGGCAAAGGCGACTTCGTAGTTCAGCCAGCCGAGCTGGAATCGCTCCCAGTTGCCAAGAGGGATCGGCTTGCTGCCGATGCCATCGGCAGGCATACCGGTGCTGCCGTAGGAGCCGGAGCTGTAGAGGGTCCAGAAGCCGGTCGAGTTCTCCGCACCACCGGTGTTGCCACTCGTGTCGTACAGGTCGGGCAGGCCGAGGTCGTGGCCGAACTCGTGGGCGAACACGCCCAACCCGCCGTCCTCCGGCTCGACGGTGTAGTCGCCGATCCAGTAGTCGGAATCACCGATCCGCAGGCCACCGAAGGGCGCCAGATCGGAACCGGGGCCGTCGGGCCCATTCGCGCTGAAGTAGGCATACCACCGATGGCTCCAGATGGCGTCCGAGCCAAGAGCACCTCCGCCCGTCTCCTCGCCGCTGCCGGCGTGAACGGACTGGAAGTGATCGATGTACCCATCCGGCTCATCGAAGTTCCCGTCACCGTCGTAGTCGTAGCGATCCCATACGTCGAACGGAGCGAGGTAGGCATTGAGCGCGGCCGTGTCGGCGAAGGTGGCGGCAAACGCGTCCGCCGAGTCATTCACGAAGCGCCAGGTGTCCTGGCAGACGATCCCGCCGCAATAGTTCGAGCCGTAGCTCGGACCGTTGTACGGCACCTGGACCCAGGGTGAGACGTCGCCGTTGACGGCGTACTGGCCGGACGACTGCTCGATGTAGAAGTTGCGCATCGTGACTGCGCCCTTCTCCTCGCCGAAGAGCAGGTCCTCGTAATAGGCCTCGCTGAAGTCCGGGGCCCAGATGTTGGTGTTGTCAACGGTGCGGTCAGGCTCAGGGATCGTGTTGTGCATCGGCCCCGGCCCACCGCCATGATCCCCGTGAGAGGCCGGGTGGTTGGTCGCCTTGTCGGGCCCGAACTCGCCGAGGATCGTCAGGATCGAATCCTCGCCCTGGCGAGCGAGTTCGACGTACTGACCCTTGGCGATCTTGACGACCTTGTTCTTGCCGGTCGCTGTGGCCTCGCCCTTGAGAACCTTCTGGACGGCGACGTCCTTCATCGCCGACTGCTTCTCACCGCGGGGATGGGTCAGATTGTCGGCCTGCGGGGCCTGTTCGGGTCCTCCCGCACTCGGTGCACCATTGGGATTGGCAGCGGTTGCCGTGCCGGCCAGCGACAGAACGAGCGAAGCGGCCACGAGGGCCGTCATGAATCGCTTGCGTTTCAAGTTCCATGCCTCCGATTTCGGGGGGGGTTGCTCCAGGGGCGGCGGGTGCGTCGGTTCAGCACAACGGCCATGGCCCCGGCCTCCACTCGAACGGGCATGGCACTCGCAGGCTTCTTTCAAGGGCGAGTACTTGGGGGGTACCGCGACCCTCAAAACCTATGGCTCGGACCGTACGACGCTGGACCGCCCCGGGTCAACTTGGTTGATCGCCGTATGCCCTCTCCGTGGTGCGACGACGCAACGCCCCAGTCGGTGGGTCAGGCGGACAGCTTGTCGACCAGTTCGCGGACCGCGGCCGATGAGGCGTCGAACGCTGCCTGCTCGTCCACTGTCAGCTCGATCTCGAACACCCGCTCCATGCCGCGTGCGCCGAGGACGACGGGGACGCCGACGAACAGGCCGTCCGTCCTGAATTCGCCGCGCAGCTGGACGGCGCAGGGCAGCACGCGCTTGCGGTCCAGGAGGATGGCTTCGACCATCTCGAACGTGCTCGCCGCCGGCGCGTAGTAGGCGGAACCGGTCTTGAGCAGCGCGACCACCTCCGCCCCGCCGTTCGCAGTGCGCTCCTCCAGCGCCTTCACCCGTTCCGGAGGAAGCAGCTCCGTGATCGGCACGCCGGCGACCGTGGAATAGCGCGACAGGGGCACCATGGTGTCGCCGTGGCCGCCCAGGACGAATGCGTGGGTGTCCTCCACGCTGACCCCGAGCTCTCGAGCGATGAAGGTCCGGAACCGCGCGCTGTCAAGCACCCCGGCCATGCCCAGCACGCGCTCGCGCGGGAAGCCGGACGCCGCCATCGCGACATGGCACATCGCGTCCAGCGGGTTGGTCACGATGATG
>JAOUEG010000212.1 GCA_029858845.1 Chloroflexota bacterium
GCAGGCGGCCGCTCGACTCGCCGACGACGTCGGCTGGGATCATCTGACCCTCGCGGCGCTCGCGGCTCGGCTCGGCGTGGCTGTTCCCAGCCTGTACAAGCACGTGGACGGATTGGATGCCGTGCGACGGGGCGTCACGCTCCTCGCGATCGGCGAGATGGCGGCCGCCCTCGAGGCGGCGCTCGCGCCTGCCATCGACGGCGGATCGTCGATGCGGCTGTCCTCGATGGCGGCCGCGTACCGCGCCTACGCCCGGCAGCATCCCGGGCGCTACGCGGCCATCCAGCGGGCAGCCCCGCCGGACGACGCGGACCTTGCAGTCGAGAGCGCTGCCCTGGTCGGGATCGTCCTGGCCGTCCTGGCCGAGCGCGGGCTCACGGGTGATGCCGCGATCGATGCGGCGCGCGCCCTGCGCTCCGCGCTGCACGGCTTCGTCGTGCTCGAGGCACTGGGGGGCTTCGGTCTGCCGCGGGACATCGACCGATCGTTCGCGCGGATGATCGAGGTCCTGGACCTGGGGTTCACCGCGAATTCGCTCGGCTCCGGCGCATGACGGCGTCGGGAATCACCCGGTTCCGCGGCTAGCTCGCATCTCGGATGCGGCGCCACAGCGACCCGAGACGCGGGCCGAGAGGGGTGGGCACCCGTCAGGCAAAGCGCTCGAGCTCGGTCGCGATGGCCCGCAGGCCCGCCGCCATCGACTCCCGGTCGCGCTCCGGGATGGCACGGGCGACCTCCCGAAGGACCGAGCGCCGGCGTGCCAGGATCGCCGAGCGGACGGCATCGCCGTGATCCGTCAGCCGGGCTCGCGTGGCGCGTCTGTCCTGCTCGTCCACGGCGAGGGTCGTCAGGCCCCGTCGCTCCAGCCGCCGGAGCAGTCGACTCGTCGCCGGCAGGGTGACTCCGACTCGGCCGGCAACCTCACCGATACGAGCGCCATCAGGCCGCTCGCCCAGGACCAGAAGGGCCCGCCACTGGGAAAGCGTGAGCTCGAAGCCCGCGTCCGTCTCGGCCAGGGCCCGCGTGGTGAGACCGACGGCTCCGACGGCGATCCGCTCCAGGTCGGTCGCGACGGGATCGATCGCAGTCGGGTCGGTTCCCGGTGCCGGTGCGTCCGGAAGTCGGGTCGTCATGATCGGCGATGATAGCCTGATATGTGCCAGGTGGCTATCATTGCTCCTTCGGGTGTTGCACCACGGCCGCCGGTGGTGCCGATCGGAGGCGGTCGGATCCGCTAGCCGGCGATCTCCGTGGCGTCCTGGTCGGGGTTGGCCGCCGCCTCGCGGGCGATGTCGGCCATCTCGGCGAGTCGGGCGGCCACCCGCCCGTTGACGGAATCGGGTGGATAGTCGCCGTCCTCGTCGGCCTCGCCGGCCGGGATGCCGGCGAGCCGCTCGATGGCCTCGTCCACGGAATCGACCGGATAGATCGCGAACCGCCCGTCCCGGACCGCCTGGACGACATCGTCGCGGAGCATCAGCGTCTGGACATTCGCGGCCGGGATCAGGACGCCCTGCCCTCCGGTCAGGCCCCGCTCGGCGCACAGGTCGAAGAAGCCCTCGACCTTGTGGTTCACGCCGCCGACCGCCTGGCTGCGGCCCAGCTGGTCCACCGAGCCGGTGATCGCGAGTGACTGGTCCAGCGGGAGGTCTCCGATGGCCGACATGAGGGCGCACAGCTCCGCCATGGACGCGCTGTCCCCCTCGACCTGACCGTACGACTGCTCGAATACGAGGCTAGCCTGCAGTGCCAGCGGTCGCCGGCGGCCGAAGCGTCCGCCCAGGAACCCGGCCAGGATCAGCACGCCTTTCGAGTGGATGGGACCGCCGAGTTCGACCTCGCGCTCGATATCGACGACATCACCGCGGCCGAGGCGCACCTGGGCGGTGATGCGCGTGGGCCATCCGAACGCATCGGCGCCGAGCGGGAGTACCGACAGGCCGTTGACCTGGCTCGTCACCCGGCCGGACGTGTCCACGCGGATCATCCCGCGGACCATGGCCGCCCGAAGCTCCTCGGCCATGCGGCCGGCACGGCGTCGGCGTCCTTCGATGGCCGCCGCCACCTGCTTGCGAGTGATCGTCGTCCCGTTTGCAGCATCCGCGAGACGGTTCGCCTCACGGACCAGATCCGTGAGCGTGCGCATGTTGGTAGACAGGCGGTCAGCGTGCTCGGCGTCCCGGGCAGCGTGATCGATGGCCGCCGCCACGGCTCCCGCATCGAGCGGACGGAGGCCTTCGCGGGACGCGATCGTCGCGAGCGCCCCGGCATACCGTCGCTCGATCTCGGCGGTCCGGTCCACCCGATCGTTGAAGTCGGCCTGGATCCTGAACAGCTCGGCGACATCAGGATCGAGTTCGGCGAGCAGGTGGAACAGCAGTCGCTCACCGAGCAGGATGACCTTCACGTCCAACGGGATCGGCTCCGGCTCGATCGAGGTCGTGGTCATCCACGAGAGCGCCTGCGGTACGCCGTCCATGCGGATCTCCCGGGCCCGCAGGGCGCGCTTCAACTCCTCCCAGGAGAACGGTTGCTGGAGAAGGCGGCGGACGTCCAGCACGAGGTAGCCCCCGTTCGCGCGGTGGAGGGCCCCGCCCTTGATCAGCATGAAGTCCGTGACCAACGTGCCCAGGTGGGCGATGTGCTCGACCTTGCCGACCAGGTTCGGGTGGGTCGGAAGATCCTCGTGGATGACCGGTGCGTGCTCGTCCCCGGCGTGATCTACGAGCAGGTTGACCCGGCAGCGGCGGAACGCGGCCGGCCCCTCGGTGGCCGGAGCCGTCACGGCGTGCTCCGGATCGCTGCGCTCGGCCAGGAACTCGCCGGCGCGGGCCACCACGTCCGATTCGACGGCATCGAGGAAGGCGCCGACCTGGGGCTGATCCTTGAATGCGTCGCGGATCTCCGCGATGAGGTGATCGACAGCTCGGCGGACGACCTCCTCGTTGAGTTCGTGGACCTTGCGTCGGTGCTCGCGTTCCCAGATCGGGACCTGGCCCAGCAGTGTGGTGAGGTCAGCCTCGAGTTCGTTGGCGACGGTCTTGTACCGCTGCTGTTCCTCCTCGCTGAGGCGTCCGAATGCCTCCGGGTCGAGGACTTCCGAGTCACGCAGAGGCGCCATCCCGAACCCGATCGGCGTGCGCACGACCGCCACGCCACGGCTGCGGGCGCGCTCCTCGAACTCGGACATCGCCTTGTCACGGCGCGTCTTGAGGGCTTCCTCGAGCGCCAGGCGCCGGCTGCGGTATTCGTCGCTCTCGAGGGCGGCAGGGATGGTCGCTCCGAGTTCTCGGATGAGGTCCGCCATGCGGTCCCGCAGATCGCGTCCACGCCCGGCCGGGAGCCGCAAGGCTCGCGGCCGGCGGGCATCCGCGAAATCATGCACGTAGCACCAGTCGTCGGGGACTGGCCGGCGCGCCGCTTCGCGGTCAAGGAACTGGCGGACGGCAGTGTGCTTGCCGGTGCCCTCGGGACCCATGGCGAAGACGTTGTAACCGTGGCCATCCATCGAGATGGCGAAGCCGATGGCCTCCACGGCCCGGTCCTGCCCGACGATGTCGTCCCGAGCGCCAAGCTCGGCGGTCGTGTCGAAGCCGAGGCTGGCCGGATCGCAGTGCCGGGCCAGCCGCTCCGGTAGCAGCGGCTCGATCGGGCTCACATGGTGAGCCTGCTGGCTCACGCGGCGGTGCGCTAGAGCGGGATAGCCCATACGAAGGGCCAGCCGGCCCTGTCCGGGCAACGGCGCGGCGGGCAGACTCCAACGTGGAGGAATCCATGCGCACGTCACAGGACGACGGGCCGGGATTTGTCCCGTCGATCCTCGCCAGCACGCATGAGGACGGCAGTGTCCGATGCGGCGTGTGCGCCCACCGCTGCCTGGTGCGGCCCGGTCGTCGAGGCATCTGCGCCGTCCGTGAGAACCGTGCCGGCGTGCTCGTGTGCCTGGCCTACGGGGAGGCGGCCGCCATCGAGCTCGACCCGATCGAGAAGAAGCCGCTGTTCCACGTCGCTCCGGGCTCCACCGCCTACTCGATCGCCACCGGCGGTTGCCCGTTCCATTGCCGTTTCTGCCAGAAC
>JAOUEG010000213.1 GCA_029858845.1 Chloroflexota bacterium
CGGCGCCCGAAGGGCGAGCCGGCCTCCTTCGGCGGCTGCGTCGGCTCGCGGAGGTCGACCTCATCACGCTGGACTGGTCGCTCCTCGGCGCGACCGCCGGCCCTCGCTTCGAGCGCTGGATCACGGTCACGCCGGACGGGAGTGACGTCGCCGCGGCGCTAGCCGCCGGGCACCGACCCCCAGGTCGACCACTCGGGCCGCGGCAGAGCGCAGCCCTCGCGGAGTTGGCGGACGCCGGTCCGTCGGGTCTCGCGGCCGCCGGCCTCGCGCACCGCCATGGAGCGGCCGGCCTGGCCGGCCTCGTTCGTCGAGGATTGGCCGAGACCGAGGTCCGGCAACGACCGCGTCGGCCCCTGGCATCACGCCCGCCGGGCTCGCGCGGTGGCCGACCGTCAACGTCGCGCCTCCTTGGCCCGCAGGTCGAGGCCGTCGAGCACATCACCCGAGCCATCCAGGGGCATGATCCGCGTCCCTTGCTGCTCGACGGCGTCACAGGCAGCGGGAAGACCGCCATCTACGTCGAGGCGATCGCGGCGTCCCTCGCCGCGGGTCGACCCGCACTGGTGCTCGTTCCCGAGATCGCCCTGGCGCTGCCACTCGTAGACCGGTTGCGCGCGGATCTCGGCGGACGCGTAGCGCTCGTCCATTCGGGATTGGGGGAAGGCGAGCGGGCCGACGAGTGGCGACGGATCCGCGCTGGAGACGTGGATATCGTCGTCGGCACGCGGCTTGCCGTGCTGGCTCCCATGGCGGACGTCGGCCTGATCGTCGTGGACGAGGAACACGATCCGGCTTACAAGAGCGATCGAACGCCCCGGATCCAGGCTCGCGACACGGCCATCCACCTGGCGACCCTCGTCGGGGCCGCATGTGTCCTGGGGTCGGCGACGCCGGCCGTGGACACGCTCGGACGGACCCTGGACGGCACGTGGGACCGGATCCGCCTTCCCCAGCGGCCGGTGGGGGAGGCACCGTCCGTCACCGTCGTCGATCTGCGGGTCGAGCTGGCCGCGGGCAACCGGGGCCTTCTGTCCGCGGCGCTAGACGGCGCCCTGGCATCGCTGGACACGATGGCCGGGGAGCAGGCGATCCTGGTGTTGAACCGACGTGGTTCCGCGTCGGTCGTGCTGTGCCGCGACTGCGGTCATGTCCAGGCGTGCCCGGATTGTGAGCGTCCGCTCGTGTATCACCAGGCCGGCGTGACGTTGCGCTGCCATCACTGCGGTCGCGCCACCCCGCTCGCGACGCGTTGCCCGGCCTGTGATTCGCCGCGGATCCGGTATCTCGGAGGCGGGACCGAGCGCGTGGAGCGCGAGGTCCGGGCGGCCCACCCGGGTCTCCGGGTCGCACGATTGGATCGCGACGTGGCCGAGCGGCGCGGCGCTGCTGCGCGGGTCATCGACGAATTCGCCGCGGGCGCCACGGACGTGCTGGTCGGCACGAGCCTTGTCACCAAGGGGCTCGATGTCCCGGCCGTCACCCTGGTGGGCGTGGTCTCATCCGACGTAGCCCTCAACCTGCCCGACGAACGGGCCGCGGAACGAACGTATCAGCTCCTGTGCCAGGCGGTCGGGCGCGCCGGCCGCGGCGAACGTCGAGGCCGGGCGATCCTGCAGACCTATCAGCCGGATCATCCCGCCATCGTCGCAGTGGCCTCCGGTGACGCGGATGCCTTCTACCGAGCGGAGCTCGATCTGCGCCGCCGGTTCGGGTCGCCTCCGTTCGGGCGGATCATCAAGCTCACGATCGCCCTCGGCGATCGGACCGTTGCCGAGCATGAGGCCGCCGCCATGGCTGAGCGGCTACGAGCGCGGGCGTCTGAGCTCGGGACGAGCGTGATGGGCCCGGCGCCGGCGTACATCGCGCGCCGAAACGACCGCTGGCGCTTCAACCTCGTTCTGCGCGGGGCGGATCCACGCGGCGTCCTCGGCGAGGACCCTGGTCCGCCGTGGTCGGTCGATGTGGACCCGTAGTCGCTGCTATAGGGGCCCGGGATCCGGTCGGTCAGTGCGCCGCGCGCCGGTACGCGACCATCACGCCGCCGACACGAGTCTCGAGTCCCCGGAGTACCTCGAGCTGCGATGGTTCCAGCGCGGTCGGCCGCAGGCCGTCGGCGGTGACGATCTCGGGATCGACCGTGTCCCGAGCGCTCGGTCGATAGACCATCACCACGTCGGCGTCCAGCGTTCGCTCCGCTTCGGCGACCAGGGCAAGCTGGTCAGGTCCGAGTTCCGCATACGACCATCCGGTGGCCATGGCATCCTCCGCAGCCGGGTCGCTCACGGACCCGTGGGTGATCCGGGGCGGCCGATGGGCCGATGATACGCCGGCGGTCGAATGCCCCGATTGACGGAGGGCTTCGAATCGCGGGCGTCCACCAGCCCCATCTCGTGGGACCATACGGGCGCGAAGGAGGGCTCCAGCGTGAACGATGCGACGACCCCGAACCCCGACGACACGACCGATCCTGCGGATGCCGGCGCGCCGGCATCCGATCCCGCAGCCACGTCGAGCGAGGCTCACGACGATGCCACGGGTCAGACGGGCCGCCCCGGTGCGGTCTTCGAGTCCCTGCGGGAGGCGGTCGATGACCTCGCCGACCGAGCCGGCCCGACCGTGACGGAGTTCTCGGCCCGGGCGGCTGAGATCACGGCAGTCGCTGCCGATCGGGCGGCTCCAGCGGTGCGACGAGCCGGCGATGTCGCCGCCGGAGCCAGCCAGCGTCTCGCCGAGAGGTCCCGACAGTGGGCGGCCGACCTGCGCTCCAGGCTGGCCGAACAGGGCGCAGCCGCAACGTCACCGGAGGCTGCATCGCCGGAGTCGGGTTCGGCGAGCCCCCAGGATGCGCGTCCCGAGGAGTCCGCCCAGGAGTGACGGTCCGCTCGGTCGAGCCGGGTCGAGCCGGGTCGAGTCGGGCGTGGCCGCCCGCCCGATATACTCCGCGGCATGAGTGTCCGACCCATCGTCATGCTCGGTGATCCGCGCCTCCGCCTCAAGGGCAGACCCGTCGACAGCTTCGGCAAGTACCTGCACGAGTTGCTCGACGATCTTGCCCATACCATGCGCGATGCCCCCGGCGTCGGTCTCGCCGCGCCTCAGCTGGGCGAGGCGATGCAGGCGTGCGTCATCGAGGTCGAGAGCCGTTTGTACGAACTCGTCAACCCGCGGATCGTGCGGGCGACCGGAGACGACCGGGATCTGGAGGGATGCCTGTCCATCCCGGGCTACGTCGCCTACGTGACCCGGCGGGAGCGCGTCTGGGTGGTCGCCCAGGACCGTCACGGCAAGAAGTTCAAGGTGGCCGGAATCGGTCTCCTTGGTCGAGCGCTCCAGCACGAGCTGGATCACCTGGACGGCAAGCTCTACATCGACTACCTCGAGTCCATGGACGAGCTGCTGGCCGTCGGTGCGGGCAACGAGGACGACGCGGAGATCCGCGAGGCCACGAGCGCGCTCGCGTGATCGCGGCGGCGTGACCGAGAGCGAGGCGCTCGGTTCGCGGGTCCGCACCGTATTCATCGGCAGCGGCGGGTTCGCCGTGCCGTCGCTGCAGACGGTGGCCACGCATCCCGATGTCGAGATCGTCGGCGTGGTCACGGCTCCGCGACGGCCGGCCGCCCGTCGCCGTGAGCTGGTTCCGACACCGATCGACCAGGCGGCGGACGCACTCGGCATCCACGCCGTCCGGCGGCCGCCGCGCCTTCGCGATCCGGAGGCGGTGGCGGACGTGCTGGCGATGCGACCCGGCCTCGTCGTCCTCGCCGACTACGGTCAGATCGTCCCGGCCCCGCTGCTCGACGTCGCCCACGGTGCCCTGAACGTCCATCCGTCCCTGCTTCCGCGACATCGCGGGGCGACACCGATCCCGGCTGCGATCCTTGCTGGGGATTCGGTGACCGGCGTCACGCTGATGCGCATGGACGCCGGCCTGGACACGGGACCGATCGTCGCCCAGGTCCGCATCCCGATGGATGGGACCGAGACCGCACCCGACCTGGAGACAAGGTTGGCCGTGGTCGCGGCCGACCTCCTCAACGGACGGTTGGGGCCGTGGTTGCGCGGCATGGTCGACG
>JAOUEG010000214.1 GCA_029858845.1 Chloroflexota bacterium
AAGGGGGGCGCGGCGCCGATCGTTGCCGTCGATTCGGTCGACCTCGAGGTCCGCGACGGCGAGTTCTTCTCGATGCTGGGTCCCTCCGGGTCCGGCAAGACCACGACCCTCCGCATGATCGCCGGCTTCGAGTTGCCGACCGCCGGCCGCATCCTGCTCCACGGCGAGGACGTGACCGCCGTGCCCCCATACGACCGCGACGTCAACACGGTCTTCCAGGACTACGCCCTCTTCCCGCACATGACCGTCGGTGACAACGTCGCCTACGGCCTCGTCGTCCGGAAGGTGCCGAAGGGCGAGCGCCAGGATCGGGTCACCGATGCGCTCCGGATGGTTCGCCTCGAAGGCTACGAGGACCGCAAGCCGGGCCAGCTGTCCGGCGGGCAGCGACAGCGCGTGGCGCTCGCCCGCGCCCTGGTGAACCGGCCGCGCGTCCTCCTGCTCGACGAGCCCCTAGGCGCCCTCGATCTCAAGCTCCGGGAGGAGATGCAGATCGAGCTGAAGTCTATCCAGCAGCAGGTCGGGATCACCTTCATCTACGTGACGCACGACCAGCAGGAGGCGCTCACGATGAGCGACCGCCTCGCCGTCTTCAACCAGGGACGGATCGAGCAGCTTGGGTCGCCGGCGGATGTGTACGAGCACCCGGCCACCCGCTTCGTGGCGGGCTTCGTTGGTACGTCCAACCTCCTGACCGGCGATGTCGCCCATGCCATCCTCGGGCGCCGCGGCTCATTCACGATCCGACCCGAGAAGATCCACCTGGGCGAACCCAGCGACCAGGCCGGTGACGATGAGACGGCGGCCCTCGGCCGGATCCGGGACGTCGTCTATCTGGGACCGGACACGCGCTACATCGTGGAGCTCGATGCCGGAGCACGGCTCGTGGTCACACAGCAGAATCTCGCGACGACCTCCGGTGAGGCGCTCGCGCAACAGGGCAACGCTGTCCGCCTGGTGTGGAAGCGACAGCACGAACTCGCCGTCTCAGACGGGGAGTCGGGACCGATGGAGGAGGAAGGACAAGGATGAGGAACCGGAAGGTCGTCGGTCTGCTGGCAGCGACGGCGCTGCTCGCGGCAGCCTGCAGCGGAGGCAGCAGCTCCGCCGCTCCGAGCGCCAAAGCGGAGCTAGGTGACGGGGAGGGTCAGCTAAACTTGATCATCTGGGCCGGCTACGCTGAGCGCGGCGCGGTGGATCCCAACTTCGACTGGGTGACACCCTTCGAGGACAAGACCGGCTGCAAGGTAAACACCACGGACATGACCGACTCCAACAACGGCGTGGCGCTCATGCAGTCCGGGGACTACGACGGCGGCTCGTTCTCCGGCGACGCGACGAGTCGTCTCATGGCCGGCGGAATCGTCGCCCCGGTCAACACCGACCTGATCCCGAACTACGCGAACATCTTCGAGGGCCTCAAGAACAAGACGCACAACTCACTGGACGGCGTGCCGTACGGAGTCCCGCACGGCCGCGGGCCGAACCTGCTCATGTACAACACCGACGTGATCACGACGGCGCCGACGAGCTGGGATCCGGTCTGGAACGGCGAGTACGGGGGCAAGGTAAGCGTCTACGACTCGTCGATCTACATCGCCGATGCGGCGCTGCACCTGATGACGACCCAGCCGGACCTTGGGATCAAGGACCCGTACCAGCTCAACGACGATCAGTTCGCCGCGGCGGTGGCGCTGCTCGAAGCGCAGCGGGACGCTGGAGCCCTCTATTGGGGGACCTATAGCGACCAGGTCGCGTCGTACGGAGCCGGCGACGTCGTCGTCGGGACTTCCTGGCAGTTCCAGGTCAACCTGATGCAGGCGGAGAGCCAGCCGATCGCCGGCGTGCTGCCGGACGAGGGGTCGACCGGCTGGTCGGACACCTGGATGATCGCCAGCAAGGCCAAGAACCCCAACTGCATGTACATGTGGATGGACCACATCGCCTCCGCCGAGGCGAACGGCCAGGCCACCGTCTGGTTCGGCGAGGCTCCGACGAGCCAGGCCGCCTGCGACTACGCCGAGACCCTCTCGCCCGGCCACTGCGAGTTGACGCATGCGACGGACGAGGCCTACTACGACAAGGTCTGGTACTGGACGACGCCTCAGGCGGACTGCGCCGACGAGGACGAGGCCACCAAGTGCAAGGACCAGGACGCCTGGGTCGAAGCCTGGACGACGCTTCGCGGCGCGTGAGCCGACTTCGATCCACGAACCGCCATCGGAGGGCTCCCCGGGACGACCGGGGGGCCCTTCATGCCACCGAGCCCGCCTCGACTGTCGCCCGCCCCGAGCACGATGTTGAATGCCCCCGAGTGCAGGGATCCGGCTTCGCGGGATGACCGAGTCCGGAACGCCCGCCGCCCTCCCGGATGCCGCCCCGGATCCGCCGGTGCCCGGCGAGGCGTCGCCGGGCCGAGCTCGTCGCAGTCTGGGCCGCCGGATCGCGACGTGGCTCTACCCTCGCCGACGGCTGCAGCTCGGGATGCTGCTTGCCAGCCCACTCGGCTGGCTCGCGATCGCGTACCTGGGTGCCCTGTTCATCCTGCTGCTCAATGCGTTCTGGGAAAAGGATGCGTTCACGGGCCAGGTGGAACCATTTGCCTGGTCGCTCGACGCATTCGAGAGGATCCTGACCAACGACGTCTACCGCACGGTCGCCATCCGGACAATCGGGATGGCCATCCTGGTCACGGTCACGGACGCCCTGCTCGCCTTCCCGATCGCCTACTACATGGCCCGGATCGCGTCGCCACGGATCCGGAGCATGCTCGTGATCGCCGTGCTTATGCCGCTGTGGGCGGCTTACCTAGTGAAGGTCTACGCATGGAGGACCATCCTGCAGGGCAGCGGCTTCCTCGAATGGGCCCTAGGCCCGTTCGGCGTGGAGAGCCCCGGCCTGGGCGAACTCAGCAACGCCTGGCTCGTCCTCAGCTACCTCTGGCTGCCGTACATGATCCTACCGGTCTACGCGGGGCTCGAGCGGATCCCGCCGTCGCTGCTCGAGGCCTCCTCGGACCTCGGCGGGCGACCGGGGACCACGTTCCGTCGCGTCGTCCTGCCACTCGTCTTCCCTGCCCTCGTGGCGGGCTCCATCTTCACGTTCTCGTTGACCCTGGGCGACTACATCGCCCCGGACCTTGTCGCGGACGCGAAGTTCATCGGCAACGTCATCTACGACAACTCGAGCCTGGGCAACCTGCCCGTCGCCGCGGCTTACTCGCTTCTGCCGATCATCATCATGACCATCTACCTGTTCGTCGCCCGGCGCCTGGGCGCCTTCGACTCGCTGTGAGGCCGGCCCGATGATCGAGCCGAGAGTGATCAGGATCGCGCTCCGTGTGATGACGGCGATCGTCATCGCATTCCTGTACCTGCCGCTGGTCATCCTGGCCATCTACGCCTTCAACCCGAGTCGGCTGCAGGTGTGGCCGCCGACCGGCTTCACGCTGCACTGGTTCGGCGAGGCGCTCGCCAACCCGAACGTCATCCAGGCGGTCATGAACTCGCTCGCGGTCGCGACGGTCGCAACCTCGCTGGCGCTTGTGCTCGGCACGCTGGCGTCGCTGGCCGTCCAGCGCTACTCGTTCTTCGGCCAGCAGACCATCTCATTCCTGCTTGTGCTGCCCATCGCGCTGCCCGGCGTCGTGTCGGGCATCGCGCTACGGACCTCGTTCGTGACCCTCGGGGTCGACTTCGGACTGTTCACGATCATCGTCGGACATGCCACGTTCTGCATGGTCATCGCCTACAACAACGTGATCGCCCGGCTTCGGCGCCTGCCGCGCACCCCCGAGGAAGCCTCTGGGGACCTGGGTGCCGACGCCTTCACGACCTTCCGGCGGATCACCCTACCCGGCATGGGGACGGCGATGCTGTCCGGGGCGCTGCTCGCGTTCGCTCTCTCGTTCGACGAGATCATCGTGACGAACTTCACCGCCGGCGCTGGGACCCAGACCGTGCCGATGTGGATCTACACGGCCATCCAGCGGCCGACCGAACTCCCCGTCGTCAACGTCGTGGCGCTCGTCCTAATCCTGGTCTCGG
>JAOUEG010000215.1 GCA_029858845.1 Chloroflexota bacterium
TGAGGTCCGGCTTGTTGTCAATACGCCGACGCCCCGTTCCGGTGCCGTCCGGGACGCCGCGGACATCCGCCACGCGGCGACGGCCGAGGGGATCCTGTGCCTGACGGCGATGGAGACCGCGGTCGCCGCGGCGGAGGCCCTGGACCCGGCGATCCTGGCCGAGCTGGCGGTGGTACGGGCTCTCGGGGAGTGGGTCCCGGACCCGGGTCAGCCGCGGCTGACCGTCAACGCCTGACGGATCGCCGCCGCCACGTCCTCGGGGGTCACGACGATCGCCTGGCCCAGCGACCAGAGTGTCAGGGTCGTGAGGGCCACCATGACCAGGGCGAGCGGGATCTGGCGCGCGCGCAGGGCACCGGCCGACAAGCCGGACGGAGCGTCGAGGGTCGCCACGACGTGTCCGCCCCAGGCGCCCAGCATGTGACCGCCGACGACCGCCGCGAGCTGCACGGTCCAGACGAGTCCCGCCGGGATCCAGCCGGCCGAGAGCTCGTAGAAGGCCGTCCCGAACACGTCCCAGCCGCGCTGGAACGGGTCGGAGATGGCCACGACGATCCGCTGCCCGTCGATCAGCAGGTAGGTCAGGTAGTGGGCGATCAGGTAGCCCGCGGCGATCGGCAACAGACCGGCGGCCGTGGCCGGGACACCCACCGCTCGCGTGACGCCGATGGCCGCGCCCACCACGATCCCGAGGAAGCCCAGGAGCAGCAGGCTCTCGCCGGGAAGGCCGGGGAGGCCGAACCAGTCGAGCCAGATCTGGGTCTGCGACAGGCCGTCGAACAGGATCGAGGCCACGCCGAGAGCGATGATCACGACATCGGCCGTGGTGAAGCGCGGTGTCAGGAGGCCGCTCGCGAAGCCCCGGCGTTGCACGCGCCCCTCCTCGTCGACGAGGGCGTACGGAGCCAGGCGGCCCAGCAGCCGAAACCAGACCGTGAAGGTCTCACCCTGCGAGCGCCACGCATCCCGCCCGAACTGGGCCATCAGCGCGAGGGTCAGGACCGTGTAGCCCGCCACGAAGATGAACATCGTCTGCGGCCCCGTCTCGAGCACGAGTTCGAGCCAGACGATGACGACGAACCCGACGGCTGCCGGCCACCGCCCGAGCCGGGACGGATACTCGGCCGACTGCCAGGATTCGATTCCGAACCGATGGATCACCGCGGCGCCCAGATCGTGAAGCGTCGAGAACGGATCGAGCCACTGCCAGGCCGGGCCGATCAGTGCCGACACCATGGCCACGCCGACCCAGCCGAACACCCAGGTGAACAGCGTCGCGACCTCCGCGTCGCTCGAGCCCCCGAGGATGCCCTGGACGATGATCCACCCCCAGGCCACGAGGCCGACCGTTCGCAGGCCATAGCGGATGATGGCGGGTGGGAGGTGGCCCGAGGTCAGCGGGGGCGGCCGCTCCGCGCGCACGTCGCGGACGAGGACGAAGACGAACGAAAGGGCGACGGTCGCCGCCGCCCCGGCGAGGTAGACCGCGAGCGGGAGCCGGCTCTGATAGGTCGTGCTCAGGTTGTGTGCTGCGACGACCTCGGGAGCAACAAGCGCGATGGCCGCCATCCCCGCCAGGGCCGTCGCAAGCGCCCGAACCCGTGAGGGCGATCCATCGTGTCCGATGATCACGGTTGCTCGTCGGGTCGGTTTCGTCGCCTGAGCAGCAGGGCGGCCGCGACGATCACGATGGCCAGGCCCGCCAGGGTCGGCACCAGGACGTCCGATGCGCCCTCGCCCGACTCCCCGGGCTCGCCCGATCCTACCGGGGTCGCGGCCGGCAACGCCGACGGAGCGACGGACGCCGCGTCAGAGGGTTCGATCGACGTGGTCGGGGCCGCCGTGGTCGTCGGCGTGGCAGTGGGGGAGGCGGTGGGTGCGGCGACGACCGTGAAGGTCCAGGTGTCGCGGTCCACCTCACCGTCCTCCGCCGACAGCGTCGTCCAGCGGACCTCGTAGTCGCCGGCCGCCAGCTCGGGCAGGTCGGCGATGACCATCCGGCGGCTATCGCCCGGGTCCACCCCGCCCTCGGCGATCGTCGTGCCGGCGGCGTCGCGCAGCTGGAGCGAGCTGCCGTCGACCGTCAGGTCCTGGGTGAACGTGCCGGACACCTCGGCTGGTGACCCCTCGACCGTCGCGCCGTCCGCGGGTGTCGGGACGTCCAGCTCGGCGTGGGCGGCGACCGAGGCGGGGAACGCGACGGCGAGGAGGGCGGCGGCGAGGACCCATACCCGGAGCATGGTCCGGGATCGGTGCGTGGTCATGGCGCGGAGTCTAGCGACTCGGCCGTTCCATCGCGTCCGACCGGCAGCGGGTCTCGGGGCCACCGATCCGTGCCGGCGTGCCATCCAACGACCGCCGTGGAACGAACCGTGATACAGGAACCACTCACGTCGAACCGGAGGACCACCGTGCAGATCATGTACGCCGAGGATCAAGTTGGCGCATATCGCGCCGGGGCCTGCAACATCGGCCCGGCCGAGATCGCGCGCCGACGGCAAGGTGCGTATATGGCTCTCGCCGTGACGGTCATCCTCGCGGCGATCCTGCTCATCGTCGATGCGCCGACGATCCTGAGACTGGCCATCTTCCCGCCACTCGCGGGGGGCCTTGTCTCCCTCGAGCAGGTGCGACGGCGCTTCTGCGTCGCCTACGGCCTGGCCGGGCTGCGCAACTTCGGAGCCATCGGCGAGGTCGTGTCGGTGGAGGAGACCGCACAGCGACGCGCGGATCGCCGGGCGGCGCTTGTCCTCATCGGGTACGCGTCCGCCGTCGCGCTGGTCATCACCCTGGCATTCGTCGCCCTGCCCGTCTGACAGGGAGTCGGCCTCCTCCGGCTACAATCGATTCGCCCCACGGGCAGCGCCGCCCCCCATCCACCAACGCGACGGGAAGTCCGATGAGCCGCACCGCAGCGCGGGCCGCCACCTTCGCCACGTTCGCCGTTCTCGTCATCCTGTTCGCCGTTTCGCCATCGCGGATCGCGGCACAGCAGGGCGATGCCGTGACAGCGCGCGGCGAGCGGGTGCTCGCCTACTGGACCGAGTCCCGGATGCGGGCCGCGAGCCCGCGTGACGTCCTCCTGGCCGACCTGCCGGGGAAGGATCGTGCCCGGGTCGGCGCCGGACCCGAATCGAGCGCGGGCACGGCTCCGGCCTCCGGTTCGTGGACGGCCGGGGGTGCGATCGCTGCGCGGTCGGGCAAGGTCTTCTTCACGCTTGACGCTACGGATTACGTGTGCTCGGCCTCGGCCATCGACGATGACGGCGACGCCGACTACTCCCTCGTCATGACGGCTGCGCACTGCGTCTACGACGAGGAAGTCGACGTCTTCGCCACGCAATGGATCTACGTCCCGGACTGGGATGCCGCTCCGACCTACGACTGCGCGACGGTCGCGCACGACTGTTGGCTGGCGCAGGCTCTCGTGATCCATGCCGGATGGGCGGACGAGGAGTCGCTCACTCTGGCGGCCGTCAAACATGACTACGCCGTAGCGGTCGTGGGCGCCGGCGTCCTGGATTCCGGCCAGCTGGATGACCTGGGCTCATATCCCGTGCGCATCGGGCCCGTGCCGGTGGGCGGCGCCGCGGACATCTTCGGCTACCCGGCCGCCCCCCCATTCCAGGGTGATGACCTGACCTACTGCTCCGGAACGGTGTCGCTGTCCACGAGCGACGGCTGGGGCATGACCTGCAACATGACCGGCGGTGCGTCCGGCGGCCCCTGGCTCTACGGTTCCACGGATCCTGCGGATGGCTCAGGTTCGTTGGCATCGGTGAGCTCCTACCGAATCCAGGGCGATCCTGGACTCTATGGTCCCGAACTCGATGGGGCGACACGGGCCGTCATCAACGCCGCCAAATCGCTGACGCCGGACGGCACCGGCATCGATACCCTCATCGTGAGCGGCTCGGTCTCGACCGGCGCCACCTACGTCCCCCTCGACCCGGCGCGCCTGCTCGACACCCGGGTCGACAAGGGCCTCGAGGACCCATTCAAGACCGGGGTCGTTCAGAGCTTCCAGGTGA
>JAOUEG010000216.1 GCA_029858845.1 Chloroflexota bacterium
CCGGAGCGCAGCCCCAGGCGAGCGCCACCGCCATCAGTCCGAGGAGCAGCCTCCTGCCTGGAGCGAGCCTTGTGTTGGGCATCACCGGTTCAACACCTCGAGCAGCGTGGCCTCGGTGGCGGCACGATCGGCGACGCTGAGGTATTCCACGTTCGGCGCCCCGTCAACTGGTCGCGTGAACCCGACCTCAGCTCCCTCGGCCTCCTCGATATCGACCCGCGCCGGGCTGAACGTGCCGAGCGGGTATCCGGCGGCCAGCGCGGCGGCCAGCGGGTCCCACAGGAAGTACGTGCCATCGGCCATGTACGGCCGCTCGGCGAACAGCTCCGCGAGCACCTGCGCACCCTGACCCGTCGCCTCCTCGCGGAAACGGGCCGCGAACTCCGGAGTGACGGGCACCTGGTTGGTGCCGTCGAGGCTGACCAGGCGCACCGCGAGACCCGAGTCGATCACGGCCCGGGCGGCGGTCGGATCCACGTAGATGTTCCACTCGGCGACCTCGTTGTCGGGCGGCCCTCCGAACGCCACGTTGCCCGGGACGTGCAGGGCGCCGCCCATCGCGTACACGGTTTCGAGTCGCCGGACGAGATCCGGATGGCGGCCGAACGCATCGGCCAGGTTGGTCATCGGGCCGAGCACCAGGAGGCGGAGCCCGTCCACGCGCTCGGCAGTCTCGGCTAGGAGCCGGACTGCATCGCCGGCGAACGGCTGCCGCGCCGTCGATGGCAGCGCCAGCCCGGAGCCGTCATCGACGCTTGCCCGCCAGGCGTCTGGGAAGGCGTGATCGCCGGCGATGGGCGTCTCGCGCCCGCACGCGACGTCGATCACCGGCGCATCCAAGCGCTCGAGCAGGCGCAGGATGACGTCCACGCCGGCATCGCAGCGTGCCTCCCCGGTCCCGGCCACGGTGATGGCCTCCACCTCGACGCCTGGCGACGCGAGGAGCAGCGCGATCGCCACGAGGTCGTCCGGTGCAACATCCGTATCGATGAGCAGTGACCGTGGGCCGGTCGCGGGGCTCGCTGAGGCGGGGCCGGTGGTCGCGCCGGATCCGGCGGCGGACGTCCCGGCCGGCGATGGCGAGACGGGCGCGCTAGGAGCGCAGCCCGCGACCGCGAACAGGCCGACCAGGGCGACGAGGAGCCTCAGGCGTGACGAGATCACGGCTCCGGTGCCCTCCTCGTGTTGAACGACGTGGGCGGCCCGCAGGCGGGCCGCCCACGCATCGGTCTCGGCGGGGATCGATTACGGCGCCTCGAACGTGGCCGACCTGACGATGGCTCGGAGTTCCTCGACGTGCTCGGCAGGCGTCCCGGCGTAGTGGGCCGTATCGATGACCACGAGCACACCGTCGACGTCCAGGATCCACAGCTCGTCGATCTGGCCCGGGCCCTGGTGGTAGCGGTAGGGTTCGAGGGTCGCGCCCGCCGTCCAGCTGCCGAAGTAGCCCTGGTCGCAATCGGTGAACCTGCCGGCGGCGTAGGTGGCGTCGTCCGGCACGTGGAGCGTGATCGACTTCCCTTGGTACCCATCGACCGTGATGTCCACCGGCTCGGTCGCGTCGCGGGACGCCTGGGCCGACAGGGCGGCGACGAGCTCATCGACCGTCGTGGCCGGGGTCTCCGGTGCGGTTCCCGACCACTGGCAGGGATTCGCGTACACGTACAAGGGACCGTCGAACACGATCATCCCCGCACCGTCCGGCGGATCGGCCCCGCTGTCCTCTTTGACGAGGATCCCCGCTTGCGGGTCCCCATCCCAGCCCGGGGCCGGGATGGTGACGGTGATGACCACGCCTTGCTTCCACAGGGGGTGGGAGGTTCCTGCGGGGAGACCGGCGGCAGACGACGGCGCAACCGCGGAGGGCGCCGCGGTGGGCGACGGCATAGCCGTCAGCGACGGCGCCGCGGTGGGCGACGGCATAGCCGTCGGGGTCGCCCCGACACCACCGGACGCGGAAGGGCCGAGTAGCTGGGTACCGATGACGAGGACCACGACCACGGCCGCGAGGCCGAGGCCGATGGGGATGAACTTGCTCATGACGTCGGGCATCCTCCACGGGCCGATCACGGCCCGTTGTCGTTTGTGCTCGATGGTGGCGCGCACGGCATCGAAGACCGGATCCGCGAGCTCCGACTGCCCCTCCATCAGGAAGGAATGGATCAAGCGGTCGGGATCTCGTTGTGCGTTCATGCCGGTCGCTCCTGGAAATCCGCGGTCGACCGTGCATCGGCTTCGATGCTGGCCCGGAGCGCCCGCGTCGCGTGGTGCAGGCGGGACTTCGCGGTCCCGATGGGAAGGTTCGTTCGCGCCGCCACCTCGGAGATCGAGAGCCCGAGGTAGTGGTGGAAGACCAGGACGGCGCGCTGTTCGACGGTGAGCCTCCGGAAGGCTCGTTCGAGAAGGTCGCGGTCGTCCACGGTCAGGTACTCGTCGGGGCCGTACGCACCCGCGACGGGAATCAGCCTCACGCCCCCGGACCATCGCCTGCGAAGCCTGGCCTCGGCGTAGCACGCGTTGGAGAGGATGCGGTGGAGCCATGGCTCGAAGCGGGTCGGGTCACGCAGGGTGCGGAGCTCGGTCCAGGCCGTGATCAACGCGGCCTGGACGGCGTCCTCGGCCAGGTCGGTGTCGCGGAGGATACGAACCGCGATCGCCAGGCATCGGTCGCCGACCAGGCGCGCCAGGGAGTCGAACGCTTCCGCGTCGCCCCGTTGCGCCTGCTCGACCAATCCGTCGTGCACCCACCACTCCGTTCCGTAACGGCCGGCCCAGGGTGGACCGGTTAGTAGATAGAGCGATCGGGACAGCCTATCTGTTCAATCCCGGCCCGATCCAGCGCGACCGGACTCGTTCATCGGGTTCGTGGGACCGGTATGGAGAATGACCCCCCACTGCGTCCCGCCCGCGGGCGCGATCCTGGGGCGGGTCGGGGGGACGGACGGCGGCCGGCCCGCGCCCCGGGCGTCGCCGTTTGCGTAGACTGCCCCTCGTGCTACCCCCTGAGGCCCGCAGGCTGGTGATCCTGACCGAGGGTCAGTTCAGTCTCCACCACGCGAAGACGGCCATCGGCGTGATCCGCTATGGCCACGACGACGTCGTCGCGATCCTGGATTCCACGATGGCCGGCCGGAACCTGTCCGAGTTCCTGCCCGGTTTCGAGATCCCGTTCGTGGCGTCGCTGGGGGAGGCCCTCGCGGGTCCGATCCGACCGGACTCCCTGCTGGTCGGGATCGCCCCGACCGGCGGACGGCTGCCCTCGGAGTGGGAGACGCTGATCCTGGCCGCGATCGAAGCTGGCCTCGACATCCATTCGGGACTCCACCAGTTCCTCGGGGACGATCCCGGGTTCGCCTCCGCCGCCGCCGCGGCCGGCACCAGGATCTTCGACTATCGACGCGCCCCGGAACGCATGGAGACGAGCGTCGGTCGAAAGCACCTGCCCGGCAAGCGCGTGATCCTGACGGTCGGTACCGACTGCGCGGTCGGCAAGATGTCCGTGGCCCTCGAACTCGTCGCGGCCGCCCGCCGGTCCGGCCAGTCTGCAGTCATGGTGCCGACCGGCCAGACCGGGATGATGATCGAGGGATGGGGCGTGACGGTCGACCGCGTCATCAGCGATTTCCTCAACGGGACGGTCGAGTGGCTGGTGGAGCAGGGGGAACACCGCGGCGACTGGGTCCTCATCGAGGGCCAGGGATCGCTCGACCACCCGGCCTACAGCTCCGTCACCCTGGGTCTCATCCATGGCGCCACGCCCCACGCGATGGTCCTCGTGCACCGGCTCGGCCAGTCCGAGCACGACTTCGATCACATCCCGGACGCCTCGTTCCCGATCGCGGACCTGGCGCCGTTCATCGAACTGCACGAGCGGGTCGCCGGTCTCGTGGCCCCCTCGGAGGTCGTGGCCATCGCGCTCAACACGTCCCTCTATCCCGACGATGAAGAGGCACGCCGGGCGATCGCCCGGATCGAGGCGGAGCTCGGTCTGCCGGCCGACGACCCCGTCCGGTTCGGACCCGAT
>JAOUEG010000217.1 GCA_029858845.1 Chloroflexota bacterium
GTAGGGGTTCTCGGTCGTGGCGCCGACGAGCGTGATCGTGCCGTCCTCCACGTGGGGGAGGAGGGCGTCCTGCTGGGCCTTGTTGAAGCGGTGGATCTCGTCAAGGAAGAGCACGGTCCGTGTCGCGTGCAGCGCCAGCCGATCCTGCGCCTCCGCGATCGTCGCGCGCACATCGGCGACGCCGGCCATGACGGCACTGAGGGTGGAGAAGTGCGCCCTGATCTCGGCGGCGAGCAGGCGGGCCAGGCTGGTCTTTCCCGTTCCCGGCGGCCCCCACAGCAACAGCGATGCGAGGTGACCGCGGGCGATCCCGCGCCGGAGCGGGCCGCGCTCGCCGACGAGGTGCGCCTGTCCCACGAACTCATCGAGCGTCCTCGGGCGCATCCGGGCGGCCAGTGGCTGGCGCTCCGGCGGCGGCTGGAAGAGGGATTCGGGTCGAGCGCCGGCGGGGCGCCGCGGGGCGGGCATGGCCCGTCGATGGTACGCGCGGCTCGGGGCCGGCGTCAGCGGCTCAGAAGGGGCCGATCCCCGTCACCTGGACCACGACCCAAAGGCCGATGAGGAATGCCACGAGCGATCCGCCGATGAGGGCGATCCGCCGGATGTCACGGGCGACGTAGGCGTACTCCTCGGAGGCGCGGACCGCGATCGAGCCGGTGCGAACGCCCGGCTCCACGCCGACACTCCGGCGCGCGCGCGTCCGCGTTCGCTGATTCGCCTCCTCGGCCGACTTCTCATCCGCGACGATCTGGGCCTCGAGTGCGGCGGCTCGCGCCTCTTCCTCGGGTGTGAGCGTGGCCGGTCGCGGCGCCGTGGGTCCCGGGCTCGCGGTCGATCGGGCGGCGCCAGTCCCACGCTGGAGCGGGGCGCGCTGGCCCGGTCGTGAACTGCTGCCGCGAGCGCGCTTGGCCATGATCCGGGACGATCCTCCTGGTGGTGCCTGGGGGTCGGCACACGACGATCGCGGCATGCCGGCGACCGCGGGAGAGGATAGCACTCCCTACGCGAGTCCCCACGGAGGTCGGCCGGTGGGGCGGGCGCGTGGCGGGCATGTCGCCCCTGCTAGACTCGGCCGATCGTCGTATAGGGAGCACGAACCATCGACCTCAACGCCGCCGTCGAGCCCTATCTCGGCCCCCTTGCCGTCGGGTTCGCGATCCTGCTCATCGTGCTCGTGATCTCGACCCTGTGGCTGGTCCGGCGGGTCCGCTCGCTGGACGCAAGGCTCGCGGGCCTGACCCGCGGGGAGACGGGCGAGAGCCTCGAGGCCGTGCTTGCCGCCCACCTGGAGAAGGTTGGCGCCATCGCCCGTGAGGTCGGCCGTCTGGGCTCCCGGACCGCGGCCCTTGAGATCGCCCAGCGCAAGGCCCTCAGCCGGGTCGGTCTCGTGCGCTACAACCCGTTCGAGGAAACCGGCGGCAACCAGAGCTTCGCGCTCGCGCTGCTGGACTCGGACGGGGACGGCTGGGTCCTGTCAAGTCTGCACGCGCGCTCCGGTACGCGGGTGTACGCCAAGGCGATCTCGGGCGGTCGAGCCGAGACCGCCCTGTCCGAGGAGGAGTCGGCCGCGCTCCGGCAGGCGACCGTCTGACAGCCTAGGTGTCAGGGAGAGCCGTGATGCTCCGCGCATGGCCCCCGTCCCAGACTTCCCGGCGACCGCGATGACCCCTGCCCGGTCACGCCCGCGTCGGCGCGAGCCGGCGCCGCTCGAGCAGATCCCCGCGTGGCGCGACCTCGTGCCCGTCATGGACCCATCCGTCACTGGCGCCGATGGCCCCGTAGGTGTGGAGTCCCTGCTCCAGGGGCTCAACCCGGACCAGAAACGCGCGGTCACCCACGGCGACGGGCCCATGCTCGTCATCGCCGGGGCCGGCACCGGCAAGACGCAGGTGATCACCCGCCGGATCGCCTGGTTGATCACGTCCCGAAAGGCACGACCGGCGGAGATCCTGGCCCTCACGTTCACCGACAAGGCAGCCGACGAGATGGCGGTCCGCGTGGACCAGCTCGTCCCGTACGGCTATACGGATACCCAGATCTCGACGTTCCACGCGTTCGGTGATCGGCTCATCCGGGAGTTCGCCCTGGAGCTGGGCCTGCCGCCGGACCTGCGCGTGCTGGGCCGGGCCGAGGTCGTCATCTTCCTGCGCGAGCACCTCTACGACTTCGACCTCGACGAGTACCGCCCCCTCGGCGACCCGACGAGATTCCTCGCCGCGCTCGCCGCCCTGTTCAGCCGATGCAAGGACGAGGACATCACGCCGGCGACGTTCATCCGCCACGCCGAGCGGGTCAAGACCGAGGCGGCGCGCGTCGCGAACGCCGCGAGCGACGGTGGTGAGGGGTCAGGACCGGATGCGGACGCGGCAGCGGCCCTGGCCGAGGATGCGCGCCGTCAGATGGAGCTGGCCCGCGCCTATGCGACCTACCAGGACCTGCTGGCCCGGAACGGGTTCATCGACTTCGGGGACCAGGTCGCGCTCGCACTCCGGCTGGTGCGCGAGTCCGCGGCGGCGCGCTCGGCCATCGCGAAGCGCTATCGCTACGTGCTGGTCGATGAATTCCAGGACACCAACCGGGCGCAGGCAGAGCTGGTCGGCCTCCTCTCGAAACCGCATCGCAACATCACCGTGGTGGGAGACGACGACCAGGCGATCTATGCCTTCCGCGGAGCGGCCGTGGACAACATCCTGGACTTCGAGGCTCACCACCCCGACGCTCGCACTGTCGTCCTGCGCCGGAACTACCGGTCGCTCGCGCCGATCCTGGACGCGTCGTACCGGCTCGTCCGGTTCAACGATCCGGATCGACTCGAGGTTCGAACCGGGATCTCGAAACGCCTTCGGCCGATACGCCAGGATCCGGCCGCACCCCCGGTCCGACTCGAGTCGTTCGCCACGGGATCGGAGGAGTCGGACTGGGTCGCCGCCGACATCGCTCGACGGCTGGGCGCCGGGGCGCGGCCGCGGGACCATGCCGTGCTCGTCCGGGCCAACGGCCACGCCGATCCCGTCCTGCGGGCACTCAACCTGGCCGGCATCCCATGGCGATTCTCCGGTTCGTCGGGACTCTACGCTCGGCCCGAGGTCCGCCTGCTGATGGCCTTTATGCGAACCGTCGCGGATCTCGACTCGAGCGTGGACGTGTATGCCCTGGCGGCATCCGACCTGTACGGGATCGCCGGTGACGACCTGACCGCGATCGTCAACCTGGCCCGGCGTCGCAATCGGTCCGTCCGGGAGATGATGGATGAGCTGGACGACCAGCCTGGCCTTCTGCGGGTTGCGGCAGCGACGCGGGAGGCCGTGCGCCGGCTCCTGGGGGACCTCACGCGCTACAGCGCGCTGGCCGCCGAACGGCCGGCAGGCGAGGTCCTGTATGCCTTCCTCCGGGACAGCGGGCTCCTCGCTCGACTCGCCGCAGCAGCCGCGAACGGCGGTGACGAAGCCCTGGGCAATGTGGCCCGCTTCTTCGAGATCGTCCGGGCGCAGTCCGGCCTCCTCGCCGACGATCGGGCGATCTTCGTTGCCCGGCACCTCCAAACGCTCATCGACGCCGGGGACGACCCGGCGACGGCGGATCTCGATCCGGATGCGGATGCGGTCGCCGTCCTCACCGTCCACAAAGCCAAGGGGCTCGAATTCCCGGTCGTCTACCTCCCCGGGCTCGTGGCCGGCCGGTTTCCCGGTACCGGCCGTGGCGAGCCGCTGTCACTGCCGGCGGGCCTCGGCCGCGGCGAGCCGCTGACCGCCGAACGCGCCACGGCCGAGGAGCGGCGCCTCTTCTATGTCGCGATGACCCGTGCCCGCGATGAACTGGTCCTGTCCTACGCCGCCGACTACGGTGGGGCACGTGCCCGCAGGGTCTCCCCGTTCGTCCTGGAGGCCCTCGAGCTGCCGCCGGTCAGCGCGAACCCGGCGGCCGGAGTGACGGCAGCATCCGCCGAGGAGCGCCTCGCCACCTTTGCCGGGATGGATGTCCCGACGCGGAGTGCCCGGGGGCCGGT
>JAOUEG010000219.1 GCA_029858845.1 Chloroflexota bacterium
CGAAATTGACCGCCTGATGACGGCGCGGTTGATCCCGTTGACGGGCACGACGACCCGCTGGTCCCGATGAGGACCCCCGATGATCGCGTCCTCGCGAACGAGCAGCTCCTGGGCCTGGTCGTCGTACTCGCGACGGATGAACAGCATCATCGCCACCAGGATCGGGATGAGCACGATGACGAACCAGGCGCCGTCCACGAACTTCACGCTCGTGACCACGATGGCGACGACGCCGGTCGCGACGCAGCCGACCGCGTTGACGATCAGACGATATGGCCAGCCCGGATCACGGGTGCGCAGCCAGTGCCGGATCATGCCGGCCTGGCTGATCGTGAAGTCGATGAACACGCCCACGGCGTAGAGCGGGATGAGCGCGTGCGTCCTCCCGCCGGCGACGACGACCAGCGACGCAGAGATCAGGCCGAGCAGGACGATCCCCATGGAGAACGCCAGTCGGTCCCCGCGCAGGGCGAACTGGCGCGGGAAGAAGCCGTCCTCGCCGAGCACGGCCGCCAGCCGGGGGAACGCCGCGAACGAGGTATTGGCGGCGAGGAACAGCAGCAGCGCCGTGAACGCCTGGAAGGCGTAGAAGCCGATCCCGTTGCCATACACCGCGAGCGCCACCTGGGCCACCACGGTCTGCTTGGGGTTCTCCTGCGGGTAGATCGCGAAGTTGGTGGCCAGGAAGGTGATCCCGATGAACAGGGTGCCGAGGATCACGACCATCACCATCAGCGTCGTCGCCGCGTTGCGCGCTTCCGGCGGCTTGAACGCCGGGACACCGGTCGCGATCGCCTCGGTACCCGTCAGGGCCACGGCGCCCGATGCGAAGGCCCGCAGCAGCAGGATGGCGCCCACGCCTCCCGCCGTGGCCGTCGTGGCGCGCACGACCTCGGGTGGAGGCGGCAGTCCGCCCTCCCCGAGCACGATGATCCGGTAGGCGCCGAGCGCGATCATCGTGAGGGCGCTGAACAGGAAGAGGTAGGTGGGGACCGCGAAGATGTTGCCGGCCTCGCGCACGCCACGCAGGTTCGCGATGGTGATGAGGGCGATGCCCAGCACGCCGATCTCGATCCGCCACGGCTCGAACCCCGGCAGGGCCGAAACGATCTGTTCCACGGCCGACGATGTCGAGACCGCGGCCGTGAGGTTGTAGTCGATGAGCAGGGCGGACGCGGCCACGAGCGACGCCATCCGCCCGAAATTCCGCTTCGACACCGAGTAGGAGCCACCACCGGTCGGGTACGCGATGCAGACCTGGCGGTAGCTGAACGCCACGACCGCCAGGAGGCCGACGATCGCGATGGCAACGGGCAGGGCAAGGTCGAGGGCGTAGGCGCCGGCGCCGGCGAGCAGGAAGGCGAGGATGATCTCTTCCGTCGCATACGCCGACGAGCTGATGGCGTCCGAGCTGAAGATGGCCAGGGCCTTCCTCTTCGGCAGTCGCTCGCCGATCTCCTCTTCGGAGTGGAGCGGACGGCCAAGGACCACACCCCGGATGCGGGCCATCATCCGGGCCCCGGGGGTCGTCGGGATGCTCGCCGCCTCCTTGGCGGTCAGCTGCCCGGGCCCCGTATAGCGGAAGTACGGGGCGTGCGGCCGCTCGACGCGGACACGCCGGTCTCCCGGCTTGCGACCCTTGAGGGGGCGCCGCCCCCCGATCATCGAGAGGGGCTCACGCGCCGACCGCCAGCCGATCCGCGAGTCGTGGGGGCAACCCGGCGGCGCGGATGGCCGCCTGGACCGGGGCCACGTCGTATCGAACCCGATGCCAGGTGACGGCGTCGTCGTCCGTGTCCAGGACGAGGTAGGCGGCGCGAGGGTCGCCGTCGCGCGGTTGTCCGACACTGCCCGGGTTCAGCAGCGTGGTCCGCTCGTCCAGCGCCAGCGTCGTGCCGTCGCGTGCATCGAGGACGCCCACCGAGTCGCCGGCGTCGACGAAGGCGACGGGGACGTGCGTGTGGCCATGCAGCCCGTAGCGCGTCGTCAGGCTGGCCAGGCTCGCGCGGGCCACCCCGAGCGACGAGACGTACTCGCGCAGCGGATCCCGCGGACTGCCGTGCACCAGCGTCATGGGACCGATCTCGCGCCGCAGCGGGAGATCGTCCAGCCACGTGCGGGTCGCAGCGGTGATCGTATCCCTCGTCCACTCGGCCGCGGCTCGCGCGTCCGGATTGAACCACTCGATCTCGGGACCCCCGAGCGCGGCCGCGTCGTGGTTGCCGAGGACGCCGACCGCGCCGACCTCGGCAAGCCGAGCGACGACCCCATCGGGATCCGGGCCGTAGCCGACGATGTCACCGAGATGCCAGACCGCATCGACGCTCCCGACATGTCCCAGCACAGCCTGGAGGGCGACGAGATTGCTGTGGATGTCCGACAGGACCGCGACGCGCATGCCGGGGAAGGGTAGCAGTCACCGGGTGCCCGGATGACCCGTTTCACGGCAGGTCTCTCCGGCGGCGAACCCGGTCGCGCGGGTAGCCATCCGGAACCCTCCCGAGGCGGGTGACGGTGACCAGTCGATGCCCGATCAGCCCGGGGATGGCGACGTCGCTGACGTCGATGCTGGCTCCGCCGAGCGCCCGGATCGGAGACTCGGCGCCGCGCAGCTCGTCACCCAGGTCGCCGCGCTTCCACGCGACCAGGCGGCCGCCCTCGACCAGCAGCGGCAGCGCCACCTCCACGAGGTCGGCCAGCGGGGCCACGGCCCGGGCTGTCACGACCGGCCAGCGGCCTCGATGGTCGGGGTCGCGCCCGAGTGCTTCGGCTCGGGTCACGGCCACGGTCACGCGGTTCTCCAGGCCGACGGCGGCCGCGACGGTCTCGAGGAAGCGGCCCTTCTTGCCCACGGAGTCGACGAGGAGTCCCGCCGCCGGCAGCGCGGCGGCGAGTGGGATCCCCGGAAGTCCGCCGCCCGATCCGAGGTCCATGAACCGGTCCGTGCCCCATGAGCGCAGGAGCGGGACGGCGCTCAGGCTGTCGAGGACGTGGGTGGTGGCAGCGGCGACCGGGTCACGCACGGCGGTCAGGTTGATCGCCGATGTCCAGCGCAGCAGAAGCCGGATGTGGCCGTCGATCGCGAAGCGCGCTGCGGGCGCCAGCGTGAGCCCCAGAGCGGCCAGGCCGGCGTTCACGGCGGCGTGGTATGCGGCCGGGAGATCCGGGGTGTCGGCGACGCGCGTCGGGAGCGGCTCTCGCACGCGGTCCACGGCACGCCTCCTCGGATCCTGCGTCCCGCTCGCGTGCGCCACCGCTCCCGGCGTCGTCTTCGTCTCGCACCACGGGCGTCCGTTCGGTCTTCCGCGATCGATCCGGTTTCGTGGCCGGGTCTCCCCGGGCCCCTCGTGGATCGCGTTACCCTGCGGCCGGTTCCCCAGTGCGGGAGAACGACGTTAGGAGTCGCAGACGGCCGTCGTCAACGGGGTTATCCACCAACCATCCGGTTGATCCCGGATTCGTGGATAAGTCAGGTCGTGCGGGCCCCGGAGCGAACCGGCCGACCAAGGGTCCGTCGCACCACGTCGACGACTTCCTCGACGTATTGGTCCGCCTCGCCGCGCTCGGCGGCGCTGCGCACGCACCCCTTGACGTGATCCTCGAGCACCAGGATGGAGAGCGAATCCACGGCGGCCCGAAGCGCAGCAGTCTGCTGGAGGATGTCCACGCAGTATTCCTCGCGCTCGATCATCCGCGCGATCCCGCGAACCTGACCCTCCATGCGCGACAGTCGGCGCATGAGCTGGGCGGAGTCCTTGGAGTAGCTGTGGCGGAAGTGACTGGGGTCCGGCGCCGGCGCTGGGCGCCGGCCGGGATTGGCTGGCATCCTGGGATGATACCCCTGGGGGGTATCGACATGCAACTCATCGGCTCCCCCCTCCACGATGGGCGACGCTCGGGTAGACTGGCGGCCGATGGACCCCAGTACCCCGTTCGCCCACGCCAGCGAGGCGGAGATGGCCCGCATCCTCGATTTCTACGCGGTCCGCTGG
>JAOUEG010000220.1 GCA_029858845.1 Chloroflexota bacterium
ACACGGCGGGGCGGCCCGCTGGGTCGTCCAGGGGGCGGTCGGCGACCCCGGCGTACAATCCCCGCGATGTCCATCTACCTCGACCATGCGGCGACGACCCCGCTCCGCCGCGAGGTCCTCGACGCGATGCTGCCGTTCCTGACGGAGACATTCGGGAACCCCTCATCGGCGCATGCGTACGGGCGAGCCGCCCGAGCCGCCCTGGACGACGCCCACGAACGCGTGGCGGCCCGACTCGGCGCGGAGGCCCGTGAGATCGTCTTCACGTCGGGTGGGACCGAGGCCAACAATCTGGCTCTCAAGGGCGCGGCCTGGGCGGGCAAGGCTCGCGGCCACCGGATCGTGACCTCGGCGGTGGAGCATCACGCCGTCGGGCACACGCTGCGCTACCTCGAGAAGTTCGGCTTCGAGATCGTGGAGCTGCCCGTGGACCGCTACGGGCGCGTCGATCCGGATGAGCTGGAGGCGGCGCTATCCGACCGGACCATCCTGGTCTCGATCATGCTCGCGAACAACGAGGTCGGGACGATCCAGCCGATCGGTCCGATCGCCGAGCGCGTCCGCGCCCGGAAGGGGATCCTGCTCCACGTCGACGCCGTTCAGGCCGCCCCATGGATCGACCTCGACGTCCGCGATCTCGAGGCCGACTTCGTGTCGATCGCGGCCCACAAGTTCGAGGGACCGAAGGGCGTCGGCGTCCTGTACATGCGCCACGGGACGCACATCCTCGCCCAACAGCACGGCGGAAGCCAGGAACGGCACCGTCGCGCCGGGACGGAGAACCTGGCCGGCGCCATCGGGCTCGCGACGGCGTACGAGCTCAATGGCGTGGAGCGCCCGGAGGCCGTGGCTCGCATCCGGACCGCTCGCGAGCGCCTGGCCGAAGCAGTGTTGGCGGTCGACGGCACCGAGTTGACGGGCCACCCGTTCGACCGACTGCCCGGCCTGCTGTCGATCATCGCGCAGGACACGGACGGCAACGCCGTCGCGGTCGCGCTCGATCTCGAAGGGATCGCTGCCTCCGTCGGCTCGGCCTGCGCGACCGGATCGACCGAGGTCAGCCACGTGCTGTCCGCGATGGGCTACCCGGAGGATGAAGCTCGCGGATCGCTGCGGCTGTCCCTGGGGCGGACCACGTCCGACGAGGACATCGATGTCGCGGTCGAGGTCGTGCCCCGCGTGCTCGCCTCACTGCGCCGAGGGTCGGCGGCCGTGGCTCGCGATCCATTCGGCCAGGGAGACGGCGGCCGCCACTCCACGACGAGTGTGCCCGCGTGAGCCGGATCCTCGTGGCGATGTCCGGGGGAGTGGATTCGTCCGTGGCGGCGGCCCTGCTTCATGAGCAGGGACACGAGGTCGTCGGCGTCTGGATGCGCCTGCATGACGTCGCGGACAGCTACTCCGAGTTCAAGAAGTCCTGCTGCTCGCTGGATGCCGCCGATGACGCCCGTCGCGTCGCTTCCCAGCTCGGGATCCCGTTCTACGTCATGAACCTGGAGCGCGAGTTCGACGCGGGCGTGCTGCAACCCTTCCTTGATGCCTACCTGGGCGGCGAGACCCCGAGCCCGTGCGTTGACTGCAACACGTACGTGAAGTTCGGGGCGCTGCTCGGCCGGGCGCGCCACCTGTACGAGTGCGACGCCGTGGCGACCGGTCACTACGCCCGCCGCGACGTGACCGACGACGGACGCGTCCGCCTGCTGCGCGCCCGCGACGATGAGAAGGATCAGACCTACTTCCTGTACGGGCTGCGGGCGGCCCAATTGGAGCATGCTCGATTCCCGCTGGGGGATCTGACCAAGCCAGAGGTCCGAACCGTGGCGCGCTCGCTCGGGCTGGCCACCGCGGACAAGCCGGAGAGCCAGGAGATCTGCTTCGTCCCGGGCGGCGACTACCGGGACGCCCTGCGGGATCGCGCGGGCTGGGCCCCGGCGGTTGGGCCGCTCGTCGACGTCGGGGGAGCGATCGTCGGGGAGCACGCGGGGACCGCCGCCTACACCGTGGGGCAGCGTCAGGGTCTTGGCGTCGCGCTCGGCGAACCGCGCTACGTCTCGCGGATCGACCCTGTCACGAACACGATCCAGCTGGGCCGGCGCGAGGACCTCGAGACGAGGAGCTTCGCCATCGAGCGGACCTCGTTCGTATCGGATCGATCCATGTCCGACGCCATCCGGGCCGATGTCCGCATCCGCCACCGGGCCGCCCTGGTTCCGGCGCTGGCCCGACGCCTCGGCGATCGGCGCTGGGAGGTGACGACGGACATCCCGGTCTGGGCAGCGGCACCCGGTCAGGCCGCCGTCCTGTACGACGGGGACGAGGTCCTCGGCGGGGGCAGGATCGAACGACCGGCTGCGGCTGCATCGGTGCTCGCCGGGTCCGGCCGCAAGCGGGTCCCGGCGCGGGCGTGAGCATCGAGCCCGCCCTCGTGCTGTCCGTGCTCGTCGGGATCTTCCACGCGTCGCTGTCCGTTCTGATCCGCGGGACCGCCGGGGGGCGCCTGCCGCTGATCGTCATCGCCGCGATCCTGGGTGCCTGGGCGGGAGACGCCGTGCTGGGCAGGCTGGGACTCGAGATCCTGACCATCGGCGACTACCACCTGATCGGCGCCTCCGTCCTGGCGTGGGTGGCGATCGGGCTCGTGTCCGTCATCGCCATCCTCGGCCCGGCCCGGCCCGGCCGCTCATCGATGAAACCGGGGACGGATCGATGACCGGTCCGCACGACGACCGCTCCACGGCCCCCTTCCTGCGCGGCCTCACGATCGGCGCGATCATCGGGGCCATCCTCGCGGGTTCGCGGATCTGGGCGCGCTGGCGGCGGCACTGACCTGAACGGGGACGGCAGACGTCGGGGGGACCGGTCGGTCGCGGGCGACCCGAGTTGCCCGACCACCGCTCGGGTCCCGCCCGGTGCCTGAGCGCCCCGGTTCGGTACCATTGCGGCCGATGTCGACCCCCGACCCGTCTCCTGACCCCCGGATCACCTATCTGCCCGCGGTCGAGATCCGCCGACGGTTCATCGAGTTCTTCGCCGAGCGAGGTCATACCGTCGTCCCGAGTGCGAGCCTGGTTCCCGCCGGCGACCAGACACTGCTCTTCACGAACAGCGGCATGGTCCAGTTCAAGGACGCCCTCACCGGTGCGGAGCAGCGCAGCTACGCGCGCGCCGTGGACTACCAGCGCTGCCTGCGCGTCGCTGGCAAGCACAATGACTTCGAGGAAGTCGGCCGGACACCGCGCCATCACACCCTGTTCGAGATGCTCGGGAACTGGAGCTTCGGCGACTACTTCAAGCGCGATGCCATCCTCTGGGCCTGGGACTTCCTGACGCGCGACCTCGGCATCCCCGGCGAGCGACTGGCGGCGACGACGTACTCCACGGACGACGTGGCCTTCGGCGTCTGGCGCGACGAGGTCGGTTTGCCACCGGAGCGTCTGGTTCGCTGGGGCGACTTTCCTGCGGGGGACGAGAAGAACTGGTGGCGGATGGCGGACACGGGCCCGTGCGGCCCGTGCTCGGAGATCCACTTCGACCGGGGCGAGGCGTTCAGCGAGGGACCGCACTGCGTCCCGGACCACAGTGAGACCTGCCCACGCTGGCTCGAGGTCTGGAACCTCGTCTTCATGGAGTTCGAACTCCATCCGGACCGGAGCCTGACGCCGCTCCCTGCACCGGGCGTCGACACCGGCATGGGCCTGGAGCGCCTGGCGAGCGTCCTCCAGCAGGTTCCCACGAACTACGACACCGACCTGTTCACGCCGATCCACCACCGCATGCGTGAACTGCTCGGCCACGATCCTGAGAACTTCGAGGCCGAGCGGTTCAGCTACCAGGTCATCGCCGATCACTCGCGGGCCGTCACCTTCCTCATCGCGGACGACGTCCTCCCCAGCAACGAGGGCCGGGGCTACGTCCTCCGCCGCATCCTCCGCCGGGCCGTTCGCCACGGTCGCCTGCTGGGTCGCCGCGAGCCGTTCATGGCCAAGGCGG
>JAOUEG010000221.1 GCA_029858845.1 Chloroflexota bacterium
GGTTCGGACCCCGGCGTGGTGGACCTGGACCGGCCGGACTTCGACGAGGTATTGAATGACCTGGTCCAGACCAGCGCCGATCTGTTTCCGGCGGCCCTGGCGTTGCAATTGTTCGTGAGCCTGGTCGTGGCCGTCGTCGTCGCACGGCGCCTGACCGGTGTGCCGGTGGGCCGGCCGCTGGGGAAGTTGGTGGATTTCCGCTTCTCGGAGCACCTGGGGTGGTTGCTCGCGGCGGCGGTGGTCGTCCTGTTGGTGCCGGCCCTTGGGGGCGCGCGCCCGGTGGCCATGAACGTGCTCATGGTGATGGCGGTGCTCTACGGGCTGCGCGGCATCGCGGTCGTCGTGAGCGGTCTGCGGGTGGCCGGCGCCGGCCCGATCCTGTACGGGGTCGCGGCCGTGGCTGTATTCTTTCTATTGCCCGGAACGGTGCTCCTGGGGGTACTGGACGCCGGGCTCAACTTGCGGCGGCGACGCTTGCCGCGCTCAGGAGCGTAACCCGATGATGGAAGTCATTCTGCGTCAGGACATCGACGATCTGGGCAAGGCAGGCTCGATCGTGAAGGTCAAGGACGGCTACGGGCGTAACTTCCTGCTGCCGCGGGGGTTGGCCTACCAGGCCACCGCGGGCAACAAACGGCGCGTCGAGGCCGAGGCCAGGCAGCGCGGGGAGATGCTGTCGCGGGAGAAGGACGATGCGGAGGCGTTCGCCGCCCGGCTCGCGGCCGCGGATCTGACGTTCCAGGCCCAGGCCGGCGAGGGCGACAAGCTGTTCGGCTCGATCACCTCGGCCGACATCGCGGCCAAGCTCGCCGAGTTGGGGCACGTCGTGGACAAGCGCATCATCGATCTGCCGGAGCCGCTCAAGATGGTGGGTGTCTACAAGGTCCCGATCCGACTCCACGCCGAGGTCCGCCCGGAGGTCCGGGTGTGGGTGGTAAAGGCCTGACATGACGGCCGTGCCGGTGGGGATCGCCTATCTCGACGGTCCCCGGCTGCGCCGGTCGCTCCTCGCGGCCGCCGATTGGGTCGAGGCGGGACGCGACGAGCTGAACCGCATCAACGTGTTTCCGGTCCCGGACGGGGACACGGGGACGAACTTCGCCATGACCTTGCGGGCCGTGGCGACGAGCGTGCGGCAGCTCGACCCGCGCGCCCCCCTGTCGGTGGTGACCCGTGCCATGGCCGGCGCGTGCATCCTGGCCGCGCGCGGGAACTCGGGGATGCTGCTCTCGCAGTTCCTGCTCGGCTTCCGCGACGCGCTCGGCGATCAGGATACGGCGACGGCCGCAGCGGTCGCGGCCGCGATCCGGTCGGGTGCGGTTCGCCTCCAGGAATCGCTCGATGAGCCGGTGGAAGGGACGATCCTCACGGTCTCGCGGGATGTGGCCGACGCGGCCGAACGGGTGGCGGCCGAGACGGACAACTTCCAGGAGCTGATGCGGCGGGTGCTCGACCATGGCCAGACGAGCCTGGCGCGCACGCCGGAGCTGCTGGAAACCCTCAGGGAATCGGGAGTCGTGGACGCCGGGGCCAAGGCGTTCATTCTCCTGATCGAGGGTATCGTCAGGCTGATCGAGGGTGACCCGATCGTCCCGGTGGCGGAAGTGCCCATCTTCGAGATCCCCTACGCCGCGGCGGCCGCGGAAGTGGCCGCGGAGCGGGATTTCGGCTACTGCACCGAGGTCCTCGTCCGTGGCGCGGCCTTCCCGCCGTCCACCGAGATCCGCCAGGCGCTGCGGGCGTTCGGTGGTTCCATCGTGGTGCTGGCGTCGGACGACCTGCTCAAGGTGCACATCCACACCGATCATCCTGACCAGGTGTTCGCCTTGGCGGAGGGGTGGGGCACCATCGAGACAACCAAGGCCGACGACATGCGGGCGCAGAAGGTGGAGCAGGAGGATCACGAGCGGCGGCGGCGCACGCTGCACGTCGAGCGACGCCCGCTGGCCCTCGTCGTCGATTCCTCGTGCGACCTGCCAGATGAGATCCTCGACCGGTACGGCATCGTCGTCGTGCCGATCCAGGTCATTCAAGGGTCGCAGACTTATCTCGACCGGATCGGGATCTCCCGTGAGGACCTGTACCGGCAGATGGCCGAGGGAACCATCTTCACGACCTCCCAGCCAACGCCGGCGGCGTTCGTGCAGGGATTCGAGGACGCCTTGAGCGGGTCCGACGCCGTGCTGGCCATCCTGCTGGCGAAGTCGCTGTCGGGCACGTTCGCGTCGGGCCAGGCCGCGGCCAAAGCCCTGGGGCGCCCCATCACGCTCGTGGACTCACGCTCAGCCTCGCTGGGCCTCGGATTCCAGGCCCTCCGGGCAGCCGAGTTGATCGACGAGGGGTGGACGGCCGACGCCATCGCCGCCGAGTTGACGCGCATCCGCGATCAGTCGGGCGGTTTCTTCACGGTGGACACGTTCGACAACCTGCTCCGCTCGGGCCGGGTGGGCCGCGGGCGCGCGTGGCTCGGGACCCTGCTTGACGTGAAGCCGATTCTCGAAGTGGGTCCGGACGGCCGGGTGATTCCCCTGGACCGGGTCCGCGGCCGGGACAATCTGATCCCGCGGGTGCTGCGTCATCTCGAGCGCCGGCTGACGCCGCGTCCGGCCCGGCTGCGAATCGGCATCGTGCACGTGAACGACCTGGAAACGGCCGAGCGGCTGCGGGAGGACATCGAGACCCGGTTCAACCCGCACGACTGTTTCGTGAGCGAGGTGACCGCGGCGCTCGGGGTCCACACCGGACCGGGCGCGTGGGGTATTTTCTATCAGATCGAGGATCCGTCCCCTGCGGTGGAGGCGGGCTAGCCATCCGACGTCAGGAACAAACCCGGTCCCGGAGCGCTAAGAACAGGGAAGGCGCCCTGCGCGATGTGCGGCGCGTCGCCGATGCGCTCGCCGACCGCAAAGCACAGGAGATCGTGGTCCTGGACCTCCGGGGGTTGAGCGACGCCGCGGATTTCTTCGTGATCGCCTCAGGCACGTCGGACACGCACGTCCGCGCCGTCGCCGATCATGTGATGGAAGCACTCGCCGGCGTTGGGGTACGTCCCCACCACGCCGAGGGCCTCACCCAGGGTCGCTGGGCACTGATCGATTTCGTGGATTTCGTCGTTCATGTATTCCATCCGAGCCAGCGGGACTTCTACCAACTCGAGCGGCTGTGGGGCGACGCCCCGCGGGTCGCGCTGGTGGCGTCCTAGCGCGCTGGTCGTGCGACGCGGCCTCCTGGCCGCGACTCTCCTGACCGGCCTGGGCGTCCAGCCGGCTCGGGCCCAGTACTTCGGTCAAAACAAGGTCCAGTACCGTCATCTCAAGTTCTCGGTCATCGCGACCGAGCACTTCGACGTGCACTTCTACGAAGAGGAGCGCGCCGCCGCCCTGGACGCCGCGCGGATGGCCGAGCGGGCGTACGGCCGGTTGTCCCGCATCCTGAACCACGAGTATCGCGAGCGACCGCCGATCATCCTGTGGGCCTCCCACTCCGAATTCCAGCAGAACAACATCACGGACATCGGCGACGCCACCGGCGGGGTCACCGACGCGTATCGGCACCGGATCATGCTGCCGCTCACGGGCTCGTACGAGGACTTCGAGCACGTCCTCCAGCACGAGATGGTGCACCAGTTCCAGTATGACGTGTTCGCCCGCGGGCGGATCGGGGCGGGCATCCCGCGCCTGATCGCGGTCCAACCGCCGCTGTGGTTGATCGAGGGCATGGCCGAGTACCTGTCGCTCGGGCCGGTCACGCCGCTGACGGCGGCGTGGCTGCGCAACGCAGCGCTCGAAGGCCATCTGCCGACCATCGAAGAGATGACCTACGACCCGTCGGTCTTCCCCTATCGCTACGGTCACGCGCTGCTGGCGTACATCGGTGAGCGGTGGGGGGACGAGGTGATCGGTGAAGTGCTGCATGCCGTGGCCGCGGCCGGCGTGGAGGCGGGATTCCGGCAGGCGTTGCATCTGTCGCTGGAAGACCTCTCG
>JAOUEG010000014.1 GCA_029858845.1 Chloroflexota bacterium
AGCGGCAGATTGACCCCGTTGGCCATGTTCTCGCCACGGCGGAAGTTGACCGTCGAGGTACTCGGCTCGGCGGTCATCGTCGCTCCCGTCGAGACGTATCCACTGCCCGTCGAGGCGGTCACGGTCACGTTGCCGGTGATGCCGACGGCTCCCGCCGGAACGATGCCGCCGGAGACCTGGAGGTTGCGCGGCTTCGCGTCCTGGAACCGACCGGACAGGCCCCGACCGATCCGCGTGTCGAGCAATCGCTTGGGCACGACCGGGTACCAGGCTGCTCCATCGTTGCCGGGCAGGTAGTAGCCCGTCACGTCCAGGACGACGTGCGCGCGCATGCCTGTCGCGCCCACGATGACGGCGGCCACGGTTCCGCCACTGCCCATCCTCAGCGTGAGGTTGTTGGCCTGGTTGCGCCCCTTCAGGAAGTTGACCGACGACGTCGACGGCGTACTCGTCATCGTGGGGCCTATGGACAGGTAGCCGGACCCCGTCGCGCCGGTGACGGTCACATTCGCCGTGACGGCCGTGGCCTCGCGAGGCACGCTGCCGCGCCCGGCCAGCTGGAAGCTCTGGACCGTCCGGCTCACGAACGACCGGCGCAGGCCATTGCCGACGCGCGTGTCGAGGAGGCGCTCAGGCCCGGTCGGATGCCAGGTCCCCCCACCGTCGCCCTCGCGGTAGTACCCGGTGACATCGAACACGAGATGGGTGGCCGAGCCGGACGGGCCCTGGAACAGCGCGGCGATCGTTCCGCCCGTTCCGAGCCGTACCGTGACGCCGTTGGCGAGCGTGCGCCCGGCCGCGAAGTTGATCGTGGACGTGGTTGCCGTGCTGCCCATCATCGGCCCGATCGCGACGTAGCCGGCACCCGTGGCGCCCGTGACCGTCAGGTTTCCCGTCACGGCAAGGGCATCGCTCGGAACGCCGTTCCCGGTGACCGTGAAGCTCCTCGGCTTGCCGTCCAGGAATCGCCCGGACAGGCCCGATCCGATCCGCGTGTCCAGCCGTCGGATCGGCGTGACCGGGAACCAGCTGCCGCCCTCGCCCACGACGACGTGCACGGTCGTGGAGCGCGCGGTCGAGAGATCGCTGGCCGCGACGTCGATGTCGTAGGTGCCGGGTCGGGTTCCGCTCGGGACCGTCACGGCGAGCGCGGAGATGTCGGCGGTCCAGCCGAGGAGACTGCTCGGCGAGAAGGTCGCCGACCAGCCCGACGGGACGCCCGTCACGGACAGGCGGACGCGCTCGAAGTGGGTGGGCGAGCGATCGATGGCGACGGGCAGCGTGGCCACGCCGCCGCTGCCGCCGATCGTGCCCGCGGGCGTGCCGTCGGTGAAATCGAACGAGCCGAGGCTGCCGAGGCGGCTCACGTCCAGGAGCTTCTCGTGCCGGCTGTCCGGGTCCGTGGACAGGTTCCAGCCGAGGTTCCCGAGGTACTGCAGGGCCTCCTTGACCTGAAGCGGCGACGCCCCCGGACGCGTGCTCTTGTAAAGCGCCACGGCGCCTGCCACAGCCGGCGCCGCCATGCTCGTGCCGGACAGGTACGCATACCCACCGGGAATGGACGACCAGATGCACTTGCCGGGCGCGATCAGGTCCACGTCGGCGCCGTAGTTGCTGAAATCCGCGAACGTGTCGTCCTTGTCGTACCCACCCCACGAGTAGCAGCGCGGCCCGCCCAGGCCACCGGGCTTGCCGTCCGTATCGGCCAGCGCACTGACCGTGATGACCTCGTCGTAGGAGGCGGGAACCCGATGGCTGGCACTGCCACTGTCGTTGGCCGCCGCCGCGACGACGGTGATGCCGCCGGCGACCACGCGGCAGATGGCCGCGTGCAGGATGTCGTCGTTGACGCTGCCACAGGCGTGATCGTCCGACCCGGACTTCGCGACGCTCATGTTGACCGCCTCGAACAGGGGTCGGCTTGCATCGACCGGGTCGCGCTGGGCAAGGATCCAGTCGAGTCCGCAGACATACCAGGACAGCAGGCCGTAGCCCTTGTCGTTGAGGATCTTGACGGCCCAGACTCGCGCACCCGGGGCGACGCCGACGACCCCGTAGTCGTTGTCCAGCGCCGCGACCGTACCCGCCACATGGGTTCCGTGCCCGTGGGCGTCCCGCCACTTCGTGCTGTCGCTCGTGGAGCAGTCGATGCCGCCGGCGACATTCAGGTCGGGGTGCATGGCGATGCCGGTGTCCACGATGGCCACGTCGGCATCGACTCGTTGATCCACGCCGTCGATGTCCGCACTCGGGGAGATCCGCGCCCCGATGCGCATCACCCCGGTCGGCGTGGTCTGCCCGGCCAGCTCGACGACCTCGTCCGGGACGACCGCGACGACGTTCGGGTCAGCCTGCAGGGCCGCGCGCTGGTGCCCATCCAATCGCGCGGTGAACCCTCGGAAGGCGCGGTCGAAGCTGCGGATCGCCCGCGTGCCCTCGCCGCGACGATGCCGGTCGGCGACCGAGGCAGCGTCCACCCCGGCTGCGAGGACGACGATGTAGCGACCGGCAGGGTCGGGTCGGCCGTCGGCGTCCGTGCCGGGGAAATCGGCGGCCCCGAGCAGGGACGACGGTGTCCCCGGGGTTTCCGGAGCAGCCGGGACCGGGGCTTCCGATGGATCGGGCAGCGACGGCTGGTCCGTCGGGCCGGCTGGGGGCGTGGGCTCGACGGTCGGCTCGACATCCGGCGACGCCGTCGGTTCGGCGGTCGGGCCCGGGTCGGTGGTCGGCGGATCGGTCGAGGGCGGCGTGGAAGTCGGCGTCGGCTCAGCGGTCGGAGGTGGGGCGACCGCAGTCGGACGACCTGCATCGGGCGGCTGGGCGGCCGAGGTGGACGCGACGGCAGGAAGGGCGACAAGCAGGGCGAGGGACAGGCAGGTGAGCGTGCGACGCATGTCCACTCCGATTGCGGGGACCTGGGAGATCGCCAGCTCGCATCGGAAGCGCGCCGGACTCGATGCCCATCATCCCGCCCAGGGATGGAGGCCACCACCCACCCGGTGGTCCCGGTCGAGCCTAGCCGACCAGTCCGGGATGCGCCAGACCGGGCGGCGCCGCGCAATGGCAGAGGTGCGGTGACGCGTCAGTCGACCGTGGCGCGGATCTCCGCCTCGGCCTCGCCGACCCTGGCGAGGATGCTGGAGCGCATCGTGTCCAGTCCCGTCCAGACGGCCTTGGTCGCGTTGGAGATGGACGTCAGCTGCGACTTGAGCTGGCGGACCACCTCCAGTTGCTCGCGGATGGCCGTCAGGGCCGCGGAGACCGCGGCCGCGTCCACCTCCACCTCGTGTTCGGCGAGCGACGCCAGGGCGAGCAGGCGGGCCAGACGTACCGCAGCCTCCAGGTTTGCCGGCTCCGGGGATTCGGGGTCGATCACGCAGTACACGTCCTGGCCGACCAGCGTGAATGGCGCGATCCCGGCCGGGGCGTGCGCTGGCGTGAACACCGCGAGGGCCACCGCGGCGCCACGGTTCTCCCGCGCCTCGCGCAGTTCGTCCCTCATCGCCCGCGTGGACATCGGCCGATCCTTGGCCTCGACGACCACTCGCAGGTCGTGGCCGCGCGTTGCCTGCGCGTCCACGGTCACCACGAAATCGCCCTTCTTGGACTTGAGGACCGACCCGGCCTCGAGGCCCGTCCGATCGACGAGGTCGCCGGCGCCGCGGGCGATCTCGCCCAGCATCGCCTCGAGCAGATCCTCGAAATCCCCTCCCTTGGCCGCCGAACGCGCCCGCTCGGCACCCCGGGCCGCCGCGGCCGCCTCGATGGCGACGAGGCGCTCCTCGATCCCCTTGAAGCCGGCGGCGATCTCCTGTCGGAACTGGTGCATCGGCGAATTGAGGCGGGTCGGGTCCAGCAGACGTGCGAGCTTGGAGGCGTCGCCGTCGAAGTACCGCTCCAGCATCCCTCCGATGCGGCCGATCGCGCTGTCGCGCTTCGTCTCGTCGAACAGTTCGTCCACCATGGAGCGCAGTGCCCCGCGGTCGCCGAGGAACTTCTCGAGCGTTCGCGGCAGGCGCCCGTCACCGTCCGCGAAGTTCGCCCGAAGCGTCTGCTCCAGCGTCTGCGCTGCGCGTTCGTTGACCTGCTCCGCCTGACGGACCATGCGTTCGAACTCCACGCGGACGGCGTCCACGTTGACGGTCACGCCGGCGTCCTGGAGGGCGATCAGGCCGATGCGCAGGGCCCGCTCCACGAGAGCACCGCGATCCGACGCGGGGCGTTCGCCGAGGAAGGCCGCGAGTGACGGATCGGCGAGGGTGAGTCGCTCGATCACGATCCGGTCGCCCTCGAGCCGAACCGATTGATGGAGCGGGATGACGGCAGCTTCCATGCCCGGAAGACTAGGACCCACCCGTGACATCTAGGCTGTCACGAAACGCGCCGCGGCGGCCCTACGATGCGGACGGAATGCCGGATCGACCAGGAACCCTCCCGCCTGATACGACGCGACGCACCCTCGTGGTGATGGTGGTACTGGCGGTCGCGCTCGCCACGGCCGCGCCGATGCTGGCCGCCGAAGGGCCCGGCAGCGGTCGATCGATCGATGACGAGATCCTCATCCGCTACGCGCCGGGGACGACGGCTCTCGAGCGCGACAGGACGCTCCGGGAGGCTGGGCTGACCCACGTCCGCACGACGGCCGACGGTCGAACGCAGGTCGTGACGGCCCCGGGCCGCGCCACCGCGACGGTGCGGCGCGACCTCGCCGGCGATCCGAACGTCGTGGCGATCGCCCCGAACCGGCGCCGTGAGCTGGCCGACGACATCGCGGGCGAACCGGCGTTCGGCGAACTGTGGGGGCTCCACAACACCGGTCAGGCGCTGAGCGGCACGAGCACCGAGACAGCGCGCAGCGACGTCGACATCGATGCCCTGCAGGCGCTTTCGCTAGGGCTCGGGAGCCCGAGCGTCGTCGTGGCCGTCATCGACGACGGCGTCGACTTCAGCCATCCGGATCTCGCGCAGCGCCCCTGGACGAACCCCGGCGAGTCCGGATCCAGGGCGACCAACGGCATCGACGACGATGGCAACGGCTACGTGGACGACGCCCACGGCTGGGATTTCTGCAACGGCGACGCCACGGTCCACGATGCCGGGGAGGACGGTCACGGCACGCATGTCGCCGGCACGCTCGCCGCGTCGCTGGACGGCACCGGCGTCGTCGGCGTCGCGCCGGGGATCAGCATCATGGCCCTCAAGTTCATCGGCCAGGATGGGGCCTGCGGCACCGACGACCTCGCGGTCGAGGCGATCGACTACGCGGCATCGTTCGGCGTCAGGATCATCAACGGATCCTGGGGAGGGCCCCAGGCAAGCACGGTGCTCGATGCCGCCATCGCTGCGTCCGGGGCGCTGTTCGTGGCCGCGGCCGGTAACGGCGGCTCGAACCTGGACCTGAGTCCCGGTCCGCGTTTCTACCCGGCATCGTCCGTGCTCCCGAACGTCGTGGCCGTGGCCGCAGTGGATCAGGCCGGGCGCCTGGCGGGCTTCTCCAATCACGGCGCCGTGACGGTGGACCTCGCCGGTCCCGGCACGAACATCCTGAGCGCCTACCCGGCCAGCGCCGGCTGTCCGAGCCCGTGCTATGCGTGGGCGGCGGGAACGTCCATGGCGGCACCGCACGTCAGTGGCGTTGCCGCCCTGGTGGGCAGCGCCCAACCCGCCCTCCTGGCAAACCCGATCGGGCTCCGCGCTCGGCTTCTGGCCACCGGCCGAATCCTCGACGCGACGGTCGGGAAGACCGCCACCGGACGTCTCGTCAACGCCTTGCGCGCGATCGATACGGGCAGGCCTGCGGTCGGAGCTCCGGATCGCTTCCGCTTCAAGGTCGGGTCCATCGTCGGCTCGAGCGCCGTCCCCACCGTCGTCGCCTGGCCCGTCGCCGTCGACCCGATGAGCGGCGTCGCCTCCTATCAGCTCCGCCGCCAGGGACCCGAGGGGTGGTCGCTGATCGGCGCGAGCCTGACCGGCACGTCAGTCGGGTCGTCGTTGCGCTACGGCAGTGACTACCGGTTCCGGCTCGGTGCGACCGATCAGGCGGGCAATGCCGGCGGCCCGGTGGACAGCCCGGTCGTACGAGTCACGCTGCATCCGGACGCCTCGAGTCTGGCGACCTATGGACCTGGGTGGTCCACCGTCGCCAGTGCTGGAGCGACCGGCCACCGACTGCACACCGCGTCGCGGCGCGGATCGTGGATGTCATTCAGCTTCACCGGTCGATCGGTCGCGCTGGTCAGCCCGAAGGGCACCTCGCGTGGCAGCGTCAAGGTCTACGTAGACGGGGCCTACGTTTCGACGGTCGACCTCCATCGCTCGAGCGCGATCTCGAAGGTGATCGTCTTCTCGCGGTCGTGGTCCACCAAGGCGAGGCACACGGTCAGGCTGGTCGTCCTCGGGACCAGCGGGCATCCGCGCGTGGACGTCGACGGGTTCATCGTCGTCCGATAGGCAGGATCCCGATCGGGCAGGCGGACCCGATCGCAGCCGCGCGTCGCTGCGTGCCCGCTGGGAAGTGCGGGCTGACGACCCCAGCGCGACCCGCGGTCAGCTGCCCCGGTAGGTCGTCATCGAGTACGGAGCCAGCAGCAACGGGACGTGGTAGCTGCGTTCCGTGTCGGTGATCCGCAGGTCCACCGCGATCTTCGTGAAGAACGAGCCGTCCTCGTGGGCGACGTCGAACTCAAGGCGGTAGTCGCCCGCGGCGAGGGGCCGCTCCAGCAGGTCACGGATCCGGCCGTCACCGTCCGTCAGGGCTTGCGTCATGCGGATCGGTGCCGCCGCCACGTCCAGTCGATAGAGCGTCACGTGGACACCTGCCGCCGGCACGCCCCGTTGTGTGTCCAGGACGTGGGTGCTGATGGTGTGGGTGGCGAGTTCGGAGCTGTCTGCCACGGGACTCCTGCGCGCTATGCTTCCGCGATGGGAACGCTACGGATCGAGGTCGGCGACCTCCACTTTACCGCCCGCTGGGAGGAGGCGGCACCCCGGACGATCGAGGCGATCCGCCGGATGCTGCCCATCGACTCGAGGCTGATCCACTGCCGCTGGAGCGGCGAGTCCACGTGGATCCCCTTCGGTGACCTCCGGCCGGGCCTGGACTACGAGAACCACACGTCCCACCCGGCCCCAGGTCAGCTGGCGATCTATCCGGGCGGCATCAGCGAATGCGAGATCTTCTTCCCCTACGGCGGCTGCACCACGGCGTCCAAGGTGGGCCAATTGGCGGCGAACCACTTCGCCTCGGTCGTCGCGGCGGGACCCGACGATGACTGGGCGGAGCGGCTCCGCGAGGTGGGCCGTCGGACGCTGTGGGAGGGTGCCCAGCCGATCCGGATCCAGGAAACAGACGACTGACGTCACGATGAGCTCCCCGGGACGCCAGCGGCCCGGTTCCCGGTGACGGCGCTCGTCATCCGGGGCGGAACCGTGGTCACGGCCGACGGTTCGCGCGTCGCCGACGTTGCCGTCGAAGCGGGCCGCATCAGTGCGATCGAGCCCGACCTGTCCGGGCCGGCTACCTCGGCGGCTGCCGTCATCGAGGCGACCGGCATGCTGATCCTTCCCGGGGCCGTGGATGTCCATACGCACACGCGGGTGGCAACGGAGGCCGAGCCGGACCGGTTCTTCCGGGACTCGGTGGCCGCCGCCCATGGCGGCACGACGACGTTCCTGTCGTTCAACAACCCGGGCACCGGCTCCTCACCCGCGGGTGAGCGTTCCCTGGTCGCCGGCCTGGCGGAATGGCACGCCGCGACCGACGGAGACAGCGCCATCGACTACGGCCTGTCGCTCGCCATCTCCGGTCGCGCCGACGACCCGCTGGCGGAACTGCCCGCGACGATCGACGCCGGGGTCGCCACCTCCAAGGCGTTCATGGTCTTCGACTTCCGGCTCGCCGACCGGACCCTGTTCGAGGCGATGCGGCGGATGGGCGATCGCGGCGGGATGCTCCAGGTCCACTGCGAGGACCCGGTCCTGCTGGATGCCGGGATCGCGCGGGCCCTCGCCCGCGGCGAGGTTGCGCCCCGCCACCATCCCGCCACGCGCCCGCCGTACGTGGAGGCAGTGGCCACCGCTCGCGCCATCGCCTTCGCCCGGATGAGCGGGTCGCCGCTCCACGTCGTCCACCTCTCATCCGCCGCGGCGCTGGCCGAAGTGCGCCGCGGCAAGGCGGACGGCGTGCGCGTGACGGCCGAGGCGTGCCCCGCCTATCTCGTCCTGACCGAGGCCGTCTACGAGGAACCCGATCCCGCCCGCTGCGCGGGCTTCGTGATCGCCCCTCCGCTCCGCGCGGCGGCCGATCGCGACGCGCTCTGGGAGGGGCTCGCGGACGGCAGTCTGGATCTCGTGGCCACGGACCACGTCCCGGACCGCCTCGGCGTCGAGAAGGCGGCCGCCGCGGACGGGCTGTCCTTCGACCGCATCAGCAATGGCGCACCGGGGATCGAGACGCTGCTGGCCGTCATGTACACGCGCGGTGTCGTCACCGGCCGCATCTCGATCGAGCGGATGGTGGACCTCATCGCCACCACGCCGGCGCGGCGGTTCGGCATCCGCGGCAAGGGCGCGCTGCAGGTGGGCCTGGATGCCGATGTGGTGGTGTTCGACCCGGCGGCCGAGCGCGCCCTGCGGGCCGGCGACCTGCACCACACCAGCGACTACACGCCGTATGAGGGGATGCGTGTTCGCGGAGCCGTACGGGATGTCCTGGTCCGGGGCGAGGACGTGATCCGGGGCGGCCGATTCGTGGGTCGCCGGGGTTTCGGTCGGTTCGTGGAACGCCGCCCGGTGAGCGGGTGACGGCCTACTCCAGGACGGCGTAGGCTCGGACCGTCAGGAATTCTGCGAAATGCTCGTCGAGGACCAACCGGTCCAGCAGGTCCACGGCCTCGGCGAGACGCCCGGCGGTGCGACCCCCGAGTCGGGCGAGCTCCTCGTCGCGGATGGCCCCGTAGCGCTCGGGCCAGAGCACGCCGCGCGATCGCCACAGCCATAGCTGCGACCGAGCGATCTCGGCCGTGGCCGCGTCCTCCATCAGGTCATCGATCGCCGCCGCCCCGGTACCGCGCAGCCAGGCGTCGAGGTACGCGAGCGCGACCCGGACGTTCGCCCGCAGCCCGCTCTCGGTGACGCTCGATCCCGGAACGTGGAAGTCGAGCAGGTCCGCCGCCGTGATGGCGACCGCCTCACGACGACGGTGCTTCTGATGCGGCGCGGTCCCCAGCACCGAATCGAACACGTCGGTGGCCAGCGGAACGAGGTCCGGGTGCGCGACCCACGTCCCGTCGAATCCGTCACGACTCTCGCGCTCCTTGTCCTCGCGGACCTTGGCCATCGCCCGCTCCGTCACCTCCGGATCGCGCCGATTCGGGATGAATGCCGCCATCCCCCCGATCGCGTGCGCCCCGCGCCGATGGCAGGTCTGCACCAACAGCTCCGTGTAGGCCCGCATGAACGGAACGGTCATCGTCAGCTGGGAGCGGTCCGGCGAACGCAGGTCCGGCGAGGCGTGGAACCGCTTGATGACGCTGAACAGGTAGTCCCAGCGGCCCGCGTTCAGGCCGGCCGCATGCTCACGAAGTTCGTACAGGATCTCGTCCATCTCGAACGCCGCGTCGATCGTCTCGATGAGCACCGTCGCGCGCACCGACCCGCGCGGAACGCCGAGCTGGTCCTGGGCGACGAGGAAGACCTCGTTCCAGAGGCGGGCCTCGTGGTGCGACTCGAGCTTCGGCAGGTAGAAGTAGGGACCGGAACCACGGGCGACCCGCTCGGCGGCGTTGTGGAACAGGTACAGCCCGGCGTCGAACAGGGAGGCCGAGACCGGCACGTCGTCCACGAGCACGTGAGACTCGACCAGATGCCATCCTCGTGGGCGGACAAGAAGCTGGGCCACCCGACTCTCGAGCCGATACTCGCGCCCGTCGGGCGAGGTGAAGGCGAGCGTGCCCCGGATCGCGTCCTGCAGCGCCGCCTGTCCGCCGACGACGTTCGCCCAGGTCGGCGACAGGGCGTCCTCGAGATCGGCCATGAACACGCGCGCGCCCGAGTTCAGGGCGTTGATCATCATCTTGGGCTCGGCCGGCCCGGTGATCTCCACCCGCCGGTCGAGCAGGTCCGCCGGTGCCGGGGCGACCAGCCAGTCCGCATCGCGAACGTCGCGCGTCGCAACCAGGAAGTCGGGGCGCTCGCCCGCATCCAGCTCCGCTTGCCGCTCCTCGCGCCGACGGAGCAGGTCCAGCCGGATCGGACCGAACCGGCGCTGGAGGTCCGCGACGAAGGCGAGCGCCTCGTCCGTCAGGACTCGATCGCTCCCCGGGACCGACGGACCGGTGACGACGACGCCCGGCGGCATCACGTCAGACCTCGCCGCGGCGGACGGTCGCCTCGATGAGGCCGTGCGGCTCGGTCGTCGCGACATAGACCTGACGATCGTTGTCGATGCCGAACGGCGCGAGATCCACCAACCAGTGGTGGAGGTTCGGGAGCACCATGCGCACCTCGTCGACCTCTTCGTGCCGCTCCAGCATCGCGTTGGCCATGATCCAGATGGAGGTCTGGACGCTCGGGCTGTCGTGCTCTGCGAAAACCTCGAGCAACGTACCGCTGACCGCCTGCCAGGTGGCATCGAAATCGATATCCGGGGCACCGTAGCGCCAGACCGCCGTCACCTGGGTGGCCATCAGCCGGTCGTCCGCCCCCGGTAGCGTCGTGTAGCGGTCGCGCGGGAAGCCGGTGAAGCCGGACCGTGTGGTCTTCATCACCACGAGGTCCTCGACACCGGCCTCGACCGTGATCTCGCCACGGGTCGCCGCGACCGTCGCCAGGCGGGTCCCCTCCCCGCTCCGGACCAGGGCATCCGTCGCCGGCGCCCCCGCCACGTCGATCGACCGCCAGACGTGCTCGCGGACGTTGACCGTCGCGCGCGCGACCTGCCCGAACCCGAGGAAGTGGGACGCCAGCGCGGCCGCGTAGGCCTCGATCGAACCGGTCAGGTGCTCGACGCCGAAGGCGTAGGCGGTGTTCTTCATCGTGTCGGTGGCGATGACGTTGGCGTTGTCGCCGTCCGTATGGGCGGCCGCGAAATCGCCTTCGAGGGCGATCGCGATCGTCAGGTCGCGTACGCGATGCGGCGTCGCGTCGCGATCGACGCGAACGAGCCGGATGGCGGCCTTGCCGTAGCGGTTGGCGGAGAGTTCGATCATGGGGCGGCCTCTGGTCGGGTGGGCGACAGGCTCAGGACGGAGACGACGGCGTGCCCGCCGACAGCTTCGCATGCCGGTCCACCGCGATATCGACGACGGCGTCAAGCGCACGGTGGATCTCGGAGGTCCGGTCGGCGGAGAGCGCCGACGCCAGGGCGGGGAGCAGTGCCTCGTGCGATCGGCCGGCCACGAAGACGCAATATCGGAACCCGAATCGTGCCTCGTAGGCTTCGTTGAGCCGACCGAGTTCCTCGGCCACCCATTGGGCATGCGTTCGGACGAGTTCTCCATCAGCGACCTCCGCTGCGGCAACGCGGCCGTCGCCCTGTTCGATGAAGCTCAGGGCCGAGAGCGTCCGAGGTGGCGCCCCAAGGCGCGGATGCGCGTCGATGAGTTCGATCTGCTCAGGCTCCGGCATCGCGTGAGCGATGGCACGGGCGGTCGCGAACAGGACGGTCTCGTCCTCGAACGGGGCGCTGGCGCCGAGCCGATCCAGGAACCGCGGGGCCCCCTCGAAGAGCCTGGCGAGGTGGCCCCGATCCGGGTTCACCAACCGCCGGCCTCGCGGATGCAGCGATGGAGGATCCGTGCGGCTGCCAGCCGACGGTAGCCGGCGGTGGATCGTACGTCGTCGATCGGCACCAGCTCACCCGCCAGCGCGTCTGCCGCGGCATCAGCGACGTCCGCGGTCGGCGCTGCGCCTTCCAGGACGGCCTCCGTTCGGCTCGCACGGATCGGCGTCGGGGCCACCGAACCCAGCGCGACCCGAACGTCGTGCCAGGGCCCGGACCCATCGATCGCATCGCTGCGCCAGGCGACGGCCATCACGACCTTGCTGATGGACTGCGCGCGGCGCGTCCCGACCTTCCGAAAGGACGCCCGTCGGTCCTGCAGCAGTGGGATCACGATCTTCAGGACGAGCTCATCAGGGGCCATGGCCGTCCGTCGGTAGCCGGTCCAGAAGGCTTTGGCGGGTACCTCGCGCTCGCCGCGGACCGACCCGAGCACGAACCGCGCGTCGACCGCCAGAAGGACCGGCAGGGTGTCGCCGGCGGGCGAGGCATTGGCGATGTTGCCGCCGAGCGTGCCGCGGTTCTGGATCTGCGCGGCACCGATGGAGGCGGCGGCCTCCACCAGCACCGGGAGATGTTCGCGGCAGAGCGCGGAATGACGGATCTCCGTGAACGTCGTGAGCGCACCGAGCGACAGCGCGGTGCCATCCACCACGATCCCGCGCAGCGCCTCCAGGCCCCACAGGTCCACGATCCGCGCCGGTGGGTCACCGAGGTCGCCGGCGAGGGTGACCATCAGGTCCGTGCCACCCGCGATCGGCCGGACCGGCGCGTCCGGCGTCCCGCCCGCCAGGGCGGCGTAGGCGTCCGCGATGGTGGCCGGACTGACGACCGGTGGCTCGATGGGCATCGGTCAGCTGCCTCGACGAAAGCGGCGCAGGAGGAGCAGGGCGAGCGAGGCGACCACGCCGAGTCCCACCGCAAGCCGGGCCGGCGTGACGGCGAAACGAAGGTCCGGCTCGCCGATCTCATCGACGCCGGCCGGGGTGCCCGTAGGCGCCGGTCGGTGGCCGTTGGTCGGGATGGTGATGCGATCGTCGTCGCGGCTCATCGACCGGCCTCGGCCACGAGGGCGATGGCCTCCACGATCTTGGTGTACCCGGTACAACGGCACAGGTTGCCGGCGATGGCCTCGCGGATGGATTCCTGGTCGGGCCCACCGCCGGCGTCGATGTAGGCGCGCGCAGCCATGAGCATCCCGGGCGTGCAGATCCCGCACTGGGCGCCTCCGGTCGTCAGGAATGCCGCCTGCAGTGGGTCCAACGCGGCCAGGTCGCCGGGGTCGGCGGACCCGGTCGCCAGACCTTCGACCGTGCGAACCGCAGCCCCGTCCGCCTGGCATATGGGCACGAGACAGGAGTCCACGGGCTCCCCGTCCAGGAGCACCGTGCAGGCTCCGCATTCCCCTTCCCCGCAGCCCTCCTTCGTACCGGTCAGGGCGAGCTCCTCGCGCAGCACGTCCAGCAGGCGTCGCATGCCGGGCACGTCCACCTCGGCGGGCGTGCCGTTGACGGTGAGCCGGTAGTGCGTCACGACGCATCCTCCGGGGGCGACATCCCCGGTCGGGGCCCGGCGACGTCCGGCATCGCTGCGAGCGCCGCCAGGATGCGCTCCGGGCTGGCCGGCAGGTCCGTGATCCAGGCACCCGTCGCGTCCGCGATGGCCGCCACGACGGCCGGCGCCCCGACGTCCATGGGAAGCTCGCCGACGCCCTTCGCACCGTGGGGGACCCCGTCGAACGGCGCCTCGACCAGGATGGCACTGATCCGCGGCGCGTCCATGGCGGTGGGGATGATGTACGTCGCCAGCCGGTCGTTGAGGTAGCGGCCGTCGCGCAGCTTGATCTCCTCGATCGTCGCGTAGCCGATCGCCTGGAGCGTCCCACCCTCCACCTGGCCCTCGGCCAGGATGGGATGGATCACCCGGCCGATGTCGTCGGCCGCGACGACATCGTCGACCTGGACCTCGCCGGTATCGAGATCGACCCGAACACTGGCGACACAGGCCGCCCAGCTGAACGCCGGGTAGGCGTCCCCGGTGTACGTCTCATCGTCGAAGGGGGTGCCGCCCGGGTATGGCTCGAACCGCTGATCGACACGCAGCGCCCCGTGATCGCGCGCGAAGGCCCGGTAGGATTCCGCGAACGGGGCTCCCATCTCACGCTCCACGGCCTCTCGAAGGCGACCCGCGGCCCGGATCACGAGCCCGCCCACGACCATCGAGGTTCGCGAGGCGACCGTCGGGCCGGAATCCGGGACGATCGCCGTGTCCTGCGGCGCGATCTCGACGTCGCGGTCCGAAACGCCGAGGGCCTCGCCGACGAGCTGCGGGAAGATGGTCTTGGTGCCCTGGCCCATCTCGGTGGACGCCGTCAGGACCACGATCCGCCCGTCTGCCGTGAGCTCCACCGATGCGACGCTGGCCAGCTTGACCTCACCGGAGCCGGTGAAGCCGGCGCCATGCCACCCGAGGGCGATCCCGATCCCGCTCGCGGTCCGCTCGCGCCCGGTCCGGAAGGGTCCCGACGACGACGTCCCATCGTCGGCCCGCCGACGACGCTCGGCCTCCGCGCGAGCTCGCAGGCGGACGAACTCCGAGGCCTCCGCCGCCCGTTCCAGGACCTCTTCCGCAGCGACGCTCTCCCGCAGGACCTGGCCGGTCGGCGTGGCGTCGCCGGGGACGAGGAGATTCCGCCGCCGGATGTCGAGTGGCGAGATGCCGAGCCGCTCCGCGATCCTGTTCAGGTGGGTCTCGGCGGCGAACTCCACCTGCGGCGCTCCGAAGCCACGGAACGCGCCATTCGGTGGGGTGTTCGTCCGCGTGGCCCGAGCGCGGATCCGGACGTTGGGGCAGCGATAGGGGCCGCCGCTATGGAGCGCGCCACGCGAGAGGACGACCGGGGTAAGGGTGCAGTAGGCCCCGCCGTCCATGATCACCTCGATGTCCTGGGCGACCAGGACTCCTTCGCGGGTGACGGCCGTCCGGTGGCGGACGATGGCGGGGTGGCGCTTGGTCGTGGCCGCGATGTCCTCGTGGCGGTCGTAGATCATCCGAACGGGCCGTTGGGCCTTGCGCGCCAGGAGGGCCGCGTGCAGCCCGATGACGGATGGGAATTCCTCCTTGCCGCCGAAACCGCCACCCGTCTCCGCCTGGATGACCCGGGCGCCCTGATCGCCGAGGCCGAGTCCGCGCTTGAGGGCCTCGTGGAGGTAGTACGGGCATTGGAGCGAGCCGGTGACCGTGACGCCGCCTCCGGCCGTGGGCTCGGCGATCATGGCGTTGTTCTCGATGTACAGCTGCTCCTGGTGGCCGACGCGGTACTCCCCCTCGAAGATCAGGTCCGCCCCCGCCATCGCCGCTTCGGCATCTCCCGTCTCGATCGCGTAGCTCGCGAAGGTGTGCTCGGAGGCCTCCGGGTCGAAGACGCCCGGCAGCGGCGTGGTGCGGACCCGCACCCGCCGGCGCGCCTCTCGCAGGGTCCCCCGATCCGGGGCGGCCAGGAGGGCGAGCGGCTCGGCGTGGTGCCGGATCTCGCCGCCCATGGGGACGAGGATGGGCTGATCGCTGCGGATCGAGCTGACGACATTCTCGCCCGGGATGTCGGAGGCGGTCACGACGACGACGGTCGTCCAGTCGAACGAAGGGTCGAGATCGATTCCGTCAAGGATCGCGTGGGCGTCGGTCGAGCGGATCGTCGAGCCGTACCAGGCCCCGGGAACGACGATGTCATCGGTGTACAGAGCCACGCCTGTCAGCTTGGACGGGCCTTCGCGCCGAAGAGGGACGGGAGGGCGCGCCCTTCCGGGGACCACAGTGCCGGGCAGGATGACGAGGGCGCCAGGATCGTCGGTCCGGGTCGTCATGCGGCAGGGCTCCTCCTTGGCGCGGACGATACCATCGCGAGATGGCGGTCGAGGCGCTGCGGCGGCCCACGGACCCGACTGCACCGTTCCCATCACGACCGCAGCGGATGACTCCGCGCGGTGCGGGTCGGCAACGGTAACAGGTCCCATCGGGACCATCGGACAGTCACATCCGGGGGTGACCCGGGCTATATTCGGGTCCCTGGCCCGCTCATCATCACGGAGTCATCCCGGACCATGGAGTTCTCGCAGGACATCCTGCTTCCGATCCTTCTCGCGACCATCATCGCCAATACCGCCATCGTCCTGATCCTTCTCGCACTGAGCCGATCGGGCCGGCGCAAGCGGGTGGCGACAGCGGGCGACCATGCCCCCGAATTCGATGAGGCACTCATGTCCACCTCATACTCGGACCAGACCGTCCCCACCGCCTGGATGACCGGCGACGCTGCCGACAGAGCCGACGCGAACGAACCGGAGCCGGATGCCTCGGCGGGAGGTCCCACCGACGGACAGGTGGACGCCCTGACCGGGCTGCCCGTCG
>JAOUEG010000222.1 GCA_029858845.1 Chloroflexota bacterium
GGTGGCGACATCGAGCAGCGCACCGGCGGTGACGGACGATCCGATGGCGCTCGCCGATGCGCCGCCGTGCCGCCGACGCGTGATGGCGACGAGTCGCTCGAGGTCGAGGCCCATCACCAACGCCTCCGCGAGGCGCCTGGTCGGGCCGTCGTACCAGCCGATCATGGCCCTGGATCGGACACTCCGGTGGCGCTCGATCGCAGTCGCGACCGCGGCCTGCGGGTCACTGAACAGCGGAGCAGTCTCGCGCAGGATCGCCCTCCAGTCGTCTGCTCGCTCCAACGCGGTCAGGAACGCGTCCGGCGTCTCCGAGGTCGCCAGGCGCCGGAGCTGCGACGCGTCCAGCAGCCGACTTCGCAGGGCGGCGATCCGAGCGTTGCCGTAGTCGTACATGGTCGACCTCGACTCAGGCCTCGACGCCCAGCATCCGCGCGATCGGCTCGGCAAGACCCGCCCGGGCTCGCCCGAGTCGCACCCGGAGCGTGGCGTCCACCTCGATGCGCCCGTCTTCCGACCAACCGACGGCACCCGCGGACAGGGGGTCGGCGATCGGCGCCGTTGCGTCCTGGATCTCGACCCGACAACCGAGCCGCTCGACGATGGCCCGCGCTGCGGCGACATCGCACGCTCGGATGACGATCGTGCCGTGACGCCCGACCGCTCGCGCCGACTCCTCGACCAACCGCGCGATCGCTCCCTGCCAGCGCGGCCCATCGGGCTCGCGGACGATGGCCGTCAGACGAGCCGAAGCCTCCCCCATCGCCGCATCCACCAACGCGGCCAACCGGGTAGCCTCACGCTCCATCTGCCGGACGCGAGCGGCATTGACCACGCGCGTGGCCTCGGCACGGAAGGCCGGCTCGGCCCGCTCGCAGGCTTCCCGGATCTGCGCCTCTGCGGAGGCCCGCGCCGCGGCCATCCGTTTCTCGGCGGACGCGCGGGCACCACCGATGATCCGCTCAGCTTCCGCTGCGGATTCCTCCTCGACGACCCGCACGATCGCCTCGACGCTCACGGTCGCCGCCGCTCAGGTCACTGGAACAGGATCATCGCGGCGATGACGAACCCGAGGATCACCATCGTCTCGGGTAGCGCCGTGAGGATCAGGATGGTGCCGGACGACTCCGGCCGTTCCACGACGGCGCCGGCGCCGGCGGAACCGATCCGCGATTGCGCCCAGCCGGTCCCGATCGCGCCCAGCCCGACGGCCAACGCTGCTGCCAGGAATCGGATCCCCTGGTCATCCATGTCACATACCTCCTGCGCCCGCCGCGCGTGCCGGGGTGCGGTCGCCCCCGCGGACGTCCAGCACGGAGACGAACGGCTCGTACCGGGTACCGCCCGGTTCCACGAACTTGCTGAAGAACTCGACGTATTGGAGTCGAAGCCCCTGGACCGAGGCGTCGAAGAAACCCAGGACGATCGCCAGGACATGGAAGATCGCGGCGATCGCGAAACCGATCAGCACGTCTTCCGCCAGCCCGCCCATCCGGTTGGCGATGAGCGCCAGCATCACGGACGCGAGGCCGATGGCCATCAGGCGGGCATAGCTGAGGACGCTGCCGATGATGCCCATCATCTCGATCGGCCCCGCGAGTCCGAGTGTCCCGGTCATCGCCACGAGACTGAGCAGCAGCGCGACCAGCGCAGCCTGGCCGGACCACGCCGGCAGGAACTCCGCCAGCGACGCCAGGCCGACGACTCCGGCCCCGAGGCCGACAAGCAAGGCGACGCGCCCGATCGCCTCGCGACGGTGCCGCAGACGGGTCGCATTGACGACGCCCAGGATGAGCCCCGCGGCGATCTGGGCGACACCGATGGAGATCGCCAGGATCAGGAAGGGCAGGATCGCCTCGGCCCGATCGAACCAGAGTGGCTCGAGACCCACGAGGACGTGGCCGGCGTCGCCGAACGCCTCACCGAACAGGATCCCGAACAGAACGGTCGAGACGCCGGCCAACAGCGCGATCGGCCAGACGATCTGCATCACCGTTCGACCGCCCCACAGCCGACGAGCCACGACGGCGAGGGCCAGCAGGATCAATCCGTACCCGATGTCCCCGACCATCAGCCCGACGAAGACCGGGAACGCGAAGGCCACCACCGGTGTCGGGTCGACCGTCCCGTAGCGCGGCAGGGCCACGAACGACACCAGGGGCTCGAAGGCCCGCAGGATGGGACGGTCGACATAGGCGACCGGGGTGCCGCGCCCGGCGACCTCGCCGGGACGCTCGACCACCAGGACCTCAGGGCCGACCTCACGCACGAGGCGCTCGCGCAGGGCGGGTACCTCCTCCGCCGGCATCCAGCCGCCGAGGATGGCGAGGTGATCGCTGACGCCGGCCCCTGCGAGTGCCGCGACCTCAGCCAGGCGATCACCCAGCGCTGCACGCAGCGACGCGATCCTCGGGCCGTATTCGGCCGCGATGCCGGCGAGTTCCGCCTCGACCCCGGCCGCCCGCCGTCGGATGGCGACCTCCTCGGCGTCAAGTCGCGGAACCAGTTCGTCGAACGGTACGCCGACGAACGACTCCGGCAGCGTGACGTCCTCCAGGTCGCGCCCGCCCAGCATCGACCGTACCTCCTGCGTCTGCCGGACCGGGTAGATCAGCACCGCGGCCACCTTGTCCACGTCGATGTCCGCGGACACGACCTCGCAGCGAGACTTCGTCAGCGTCTCAAGCTCCTCCCGGATGAGGCCGATCACATCCCGGTAGCGCGATCGCACCACCACCCCGGTCGAGCCGTAGCCGCGGATGGACGGCAGGTGTCCGATCGCTCGCTGCAGCCCCTCGATGATCCGCCGGTAGCCGGCCAGGCGGTCGGCTTCCCCCCGCAGCCGCAGCAGATCGGCCGAGCGGTCGGCCGCCTCGCGAGAAACGGATGCGAGTCCATCGATCTCGGCGAGCAGTCGCTCGTCCGAATACTCCCAGGCTGCCCGCACCAGGGTGCGCGATGCCGTCGTCAGCGTCAGGAGCGTCGCCAGCTCGGTCAGGCGCGTCATCGCAGCGCCGAATCGGTTCGTCAGACGGGCGACGTCCTCGCCCCCGCCCGGCTCCACTCCGAAGATGGTGGCTCCTGTCCCGGCCGGCGGGTCGAAGGGCGCGAGGTGGACGACCCCGGCCCGGTGGACGCTCCGCAGCACGGGCTCCGCCAGGACCCTCGGGGTGACGATGTCAACCCGGCGCATCTCCACCTGCACCCTTGCCTCACCTCCTCGCTTCGCCGAGGACGGCGGCCACGAGGCTCTCGACGGCGTCGTCGAACGCCGGAGACCGCGCGACGCGTCCCTCCCGGTCATCGTCGGACGCGACCGCAGCGTCGATCGCCGCCGCCTCGGTCGTGGCACGCTCAAGCAGGTCGCGGCGTTTCTCCGCCAGCGCCGCGTCGATCCGTGCGCCGACGCCCGACTCGATCTCCGCGGCGGTGCGATCGGCCTCCGCGAGGATCCGATCAGCCTCGGCCTGGGCGATCAGCCGTCGCTCCCGCGCGGCCAACTCGACCCGCTCCAGCTCCGCGACGACCGCGGCGTCCGGAGGGTCCCGGCCGAGATCCGACGTTGCCGTGCGCATCACATCACGCGCGGCTCCGCAGGACGGATCGGACGACGAGCAGCAGCACGATCGCGACGATCTGACCCATGATCGCGATCCGGGTCAGGTCCATCGCAGGCTCCCAGCGGACGTCGCCGTCCTTGATCACGTACACGCCCGCCGGCGTCGCCCGAACGCCGTAGCCGACGCCCATCCCACTGCCCATGGGGGGACCGGATGCGTCGGATCCCGCGGCGCCCTCGGCACCGGGGGCCGGGGCCTCACCACCGCCGCCGCCCGCACCGCCCATCACGTTGGCGACGGGCACCAAGGTCAGCCCGTCACGCTCGATGGGCTCACCGAAGACACGCCGGACGGTCATCGTGTCGCGAGCCTGCCCGAGGATCTCGTCGATCTGCATGGGAGCAC
>JAOUEG010000223.1 GCA_029858845.1 Chloroflexota bacterium
TCGGGATCCAAACCAACCGTGCAGGAGGTGCATGACCCATGACGATCGTGCGCCGTCCCTCGCCGCTGGGGGAGTTCGTCTCGCTCCGGCAGGCGATGGATCGGCTTTTCGAGGACAGCTTCTTCCGGCCGAGTTCATCCAGCCTCGGTGGCGACGGCTCTGCCGCCGTTCCGCTCGACATCACCAACGCGCCTGACGCCCTGATCGTCGAGGCCGCCCTCCCGGGCATGCGCCCGGAGGACGTGGACATCACGATCGAATCCGGCACCCTGACGATCCGCGCCGAATCGCGCACGGAGCGGCAGGAAACGGACGGCGAGATGCTCGTCAACGAGATCCGGCACGGCTCGGCCAGCCGATCGGTCGCCCTGCCGTCCGGCCTCGAACCGGACAAGGCGGCGGCCACGTTCGAGCATGGCATCCTCCACCTGAGCATCCCTCGGGCGGAGGCCGTCAAACCGCGTCAGATCCGTATCAGTCCGACCACCGATGGCCGATCCACGAACGTATCGACGACCACGGCCGACAGCGGCCCGTCGTCGGGCGAAGGCGAGGCCTGACCAGGTGGCGTCCCCCCGGCCGGAACGCGATCCAACGCGGCCGGTCTACGTCATCAGCGTGGCCGCGAGCATCGTCAGCGCGCATCCGCGAACGTTGCGGATCTACGAGGACGAGGGGCTGCTCTGTCCGGCGAGGACGCCCAGCAATATCCGGCTCTACAGCGAGAACGACATCCGTCGGATCATGTGGATCCGGCACCTGACCCGGGAGCGCGGGGTGAACCTCGCCGGGATCCGGATCCTGTTCGAACTCGAGGAGCGCCTCGGCGCCCGCATCCTTGAGGCGCTCTACGCCGAAGGGACGGGTGAGGCCGAGGCGACCCGCAGGCCCGACAGGAAGAACGAACCGACATCCGGCGATCGATCGACGGCCGACCGTTGACCGAACGCCGATCCACCTGGCGGCGGGAACCCCGCCGCCAGCCGACACACCACTACGTAGGAGATCCCGATGGCCAAGCGACCGTCTAGCCCGGTCGATGAGCAGCCCACCCCGACGGGTGGGGTCCGTGACCTGCCCATCGTCGCACTCCGGGAGACGGTCATCTTCCCGGAGATGATCGTCCCGCTCACCGTGGGCCGCGAGAAGAGCGTCAACGCGCTCAATGCCGCGGTCGCGGAGGGCGGACCCATCGCGCTCGTCACGCAGCGCCAGGCCGAGCAGGAGGACATCAACGACGCCTCCGAGCTCTACGAGATCGGAACGCTCGCGAAGATCGCCCAGGTCGTCCAGCTCCAGGACGGCACCGTGCGGGCGATCGTCCAGGGCCAGTCGCGCCTGCGCGTTCACGGCTTCTCGCAGACGAGCCCCCACCTGCGGGCATCCGTCGAGGAGCTCCCGGACGCGACGCCCGAGAGCCTTGAGATCCAGGCGCTGATGCGCACGGTCCAGGCCCAGATCGAGCAGTACGTCGCCAATGGCGCACCGGTGCCGCCCGAGGCGGCTGTCGCGGCGCGCAACATCACCGAGCCGGGGCTGCTGGCCGATATGGTCGCGTACAGCCCGGACATGACGACCGAACAGCGCCAGGAACTCCTCGAGACGATCGACGTCGTGGAGCGCCTCAAGCTCGTCACGGACTTCCTGGGACACCAGATCGAGATCCTCGAGTTGAAGGGCAAGATCCAGTCCGAGGTCAAGTCCGAGATGGACAAGACCCAGCGCGAGTACATCCTCCGCGAGCAGCTGAAGGCCATCCAGCGCGAGCTCGGCGAGGACGACCCGCAGCAGGCCGAGATCAACGAGCTGCGCGACAAGGTCGAGGCGGCCGGGATGCCCGAGGAGATCAAGGCGCGGGCGATCAAGGAAGTGGACCGCATGAGCCGGATCCCGTCCGCCTCCCCGGAGGTCGGCGTCATCCGGACGTACGTGGACTGGCTGATCGGTCTGCCCTGGGACGTCTCCACGGACGACCAGCTGGACATCGGCGAGGCTGCCCGCATCCTCGACGAGGATCACTACGGCCTCGAGAAGATCAAGGAGCGGATCCTCGAGTACCTCGCCGTCCGGACGCTCGCGGATGAGATCCGCAGCCCGATCCTCGCCTTCGTCGGACCGCCCGGCGTGGGCAAGACCAGCCTCGGCAAGAGCATCGCCCGCGCGATGGGTCGCAAGTTCGTGCGGATGAGCCTCGGCGGCATCCACGACGAGGCCGAGATCCGTGGCCACCGGCGAACCTACATCGGCGCCCTCCCGGGTCGCATCGTCCAGAGCATCAAGACGGCCGGGTCCAACAACCCGGTGTTCATGCTCGACGAGGTGGACAAGATCGGGATGGACTTCCGAGGCGACCCGTCGTCCGCCCTGCTCGAGGTCCTGGACCCCGAGCAGAACAACAGCTTCCAGGACAACTACCTGGAGGTGCCGTTCGACCTCTCCAAGGTGTTGTTCATCGCGACCGCCAACCTCCTCGACCCGATCCCGCCACCCCTCCGCGACCGGATGGAGATCGTCCAACTCCCGGGCTACACGGAGCAGGAGAAAATCGAGATCGGCAAGCGGTTCCTCATCCCCAAGCAGATGACGAACCACGGCCTCAAGGACAAGCACATCCGGATCACGGACGAGGCGATGACCGAGCTCGTGCGCTCGTACACCCACGAGGCCGGCGTCCGGAGCCTTGAGCGTGAGCTCGCCAACGTCATGCGCAAGGTCGCCCGGCAGGTCGCCGAGGGTCGCAAGCGCCGGACCATCGTGGACCCGAAGAAGCTGGCCGAGTTCCTCGGGCCGCAGCGCTTCGAGTACGGCGAGCTCGAGCCCGAGGACCAGATCGGCTCGGCGACCGGACTCGTCGTGACCGAGGTCGGCGGCGACGTGGTCGCCATCGAAGTCACCCGGATGGAGGGCAAGGAGGACTTCATCCTCACCGGCCAGCTGGGCGAGGTCATGCGCGAGAGCGCGCGCGCCGGCCTGAGCTGGACACGGGCCCATGCTCGCGACCTCGGCATCGAGCGCGAGATCTTCGAGAAGAACACGCTGCACATCCACGTCCCCGCGGGAGCGATCCCCAAGGACGGGCCGTCGGCCGGGATCACCATGGCGACGGCGATCGTGAGCGGCCTGACCGGGATCCCCGTCCGCAAGGACGTCGCGATGACGGGCGAGATCACCCTGCGTGGTCGCGTCCTCCCGATCGGCGGGCTCAAGAGCAAGATCCTCGCCGCCCACCTGTCGGGGGCGAAGATCGTCATCCTGCCGCGCAAGAACGAGAAGGACCTCGGCGACATCCCCGAGGAGATCCGCAAGTCGATCAAGCTCATCCTCGTCGATTCGATGGACCAGGTCCTCGAGGCGGCCCTGCGGCGCAAGCCGAAGGCGCTGGCCGCCGAGCCTCCCAAGATCGTCAAGAACGAAGACCCGATCGAACCGGCGCCCGCGGCGCGGGTCCGGCGATCGGACTTCCCGTCGGGCGACCAGCCACCGGTCGTCGTGCGGGGCCGCTAGGCGCGGTGCCGCGTCGCGGCCGGCTCGACGGCGCCGGACCACGGCAGGTGGCGGGCCTTCGTGCCCGGAGAACCTGAGATGGAGTACAAGGACTACTACGCGGTCCTGGGCGTCCCGAGGACCGCGTCACAGGCGGACATCAAGAAGGCCTTCCGCAAGCTCGCCCGCGAACACCACCCGGACACCAAGCCCGGGGATACCGCGGCCGAGCGGCGATTCAAGGAGGTCAACGAGGCGAACGCCGTCCTCGCCGACCCGGAGAAGCGCGCCCTGTACGACCGACTGGGGGCGGACTGGGAGGCGTACGCACGCGCCGGTGCCACCGCCGGCGCCGGCGCCAGGGGCGGCCCGGGGTCGCCCGGTGGCCCGTTCGCCGGGTTCGGAGGCCGGCAGGGCGGCACCGGCGGCGATATCCGGTACGAGTTCCACTCGACCGGCGGCGCCGACGATTTCAG